>NZ_QZEG01000017.1:0-53325 GCF_009917605.1 Anaerotruncus sp. 1XD42-93
TGTCGCTTCGGATATCCATCCACTGTGCTCCTTTCATTTCCTGACTCCCTTTCCGGGCTCTTTTTCGCCCTCTTGGGAGTCTATCTTTTTTTCGCCTCCTCCGCCACAAAACTACATTTTTTCCTCGGCGTTTTCTTTCATTTTATTACTGGCGCTGACAATGACCGAAAGCCCCTTGCTTACCATCTCGGTAATCAGCTCGTAGATCTCCGCCTTGGCGCCGACATCCACGCCGCGGGTCGGCTCATCCAGAATCAGCACCTTGGATTCGGTCATGAACCACTTGGACAGGACCACCTTCTGCTGGTTGCCGCCCGAGAGGGTGCCCGACCGCTGTTCCGGACCGGTCGCCTTGATGAGGAACCGGCTGAACGCATCCTTGACCAGCCCCATCTCCTTTTTGCGGCGGACATAGCCCGCTCCCGGCACGCTGATCCGGTCGAGGATCGGGAAGGTCAGGTTGCGCCGGATGTCCATTTTGAGCACAAGCCCCTCTTCCCGGCGGTTTTCGGTCAAAAAGCTGATCCCGTTTTTCATCGCCCGGTGCGGGGAACCCAGTTTGACCTTGTTCCCCTCAATATAGATTTCCCCCGAGGCGAGGTAGTCCAGCCCGAAGATCGCCCGCGCAGTTTCCGAGCGCCCCGCGCCCACCAGCCCGAACAGGCCGAGGATTTCCCCCTTGCGCAGGCTGAACGAGACCCCCGCCAGCTTGCGGTTGACAAGGTCTTTCACCTCAAGCACCTTCGGGGCGTCCTCCCCTGGTGCGGGCGGGAGCTGGGGGAAATACTGTTCCAGCTTTCGCCCGATAATCAGGCTGACCAGCTCATCGTTGGTCGCGGCCTTGGTGTCCAGCGTGCCGACGTTCTCGCCGTTTCGCAGGACAGTCACCTTGTCGCAGATTTCAAAAATCTCGTCCGATTTGTGCGAGATATAGATGATGCACGCCCCGCCCGCCTTGAGCTTGCGGATGATCTCGAACAGGATGCGGGTTTCGCGGTTGGTCAGCGAGGAGGTCGGCTCGTCGAAGATCAGGATTTTCGCGTCGAGCGAGAGCGCCTTGGCAATCTCGACCTGCTGCTGTTCCGCGATGCTCAGTTCCCCGAGGCGGGTGGTCGGCTCGACATTCAGCCCCACCTCGTCGAGATACTTTTTCGCCATCTCGTTTTTCTTTTTATCGTCTATCAGGCGGAAGGGCCCTTTGACCGGCAGGTTGGAGATCATGATATTCTCCGCCACGCTGCGCAGGTCAAACAGCTTCAGCTCCTGATGGATGAACGCGATTCCCGCGCGCTCCGCCGCCTTGGTGTCGTGAATCTGGACCTCCTGCCCGTTGATGCAGATGCGTCCGGAATCCTTGGTATAAAGTCCGCCGAGCACATTCATCAGGGTGGACTTTCCCGCGCCATTGCCGCCGAGCAGCCCGTGTACCTCCCCGGACGCCGCCGAGAAGCTGACCCCCTTCAGGACTTCCACCCCGTAGAAACTCTTATGGATGTCCTCAATTACCAGATAATCCATATTCGCCATTGTCCAACCCTCTTTCACAGGACAACCTGTACAACCTCCCCGGAGGGCAGGGACTGTACGTCCAGATCGTATTTCTGGGTATCCTCCGCAAAGCTGCAGATGATCGAGGTTTCATTCTCGAGCGGCATGGGGGTCCAGTGCCAGACCTCCTTGCCGACGACCACCGCCTGCTTTTCGGTAATCAGGAACGCCTCCGCCTTCTGGTAGTCGGGCTGGTCCTTGCCGTCCACCTGTTTGTTCGGGCAGAAGACAATCACGATCGGGCCGGTCAGCGGGGTCATAAACTCCTCGGTCTTGAAATGCCGCTCCATGTTGACCGTCCGGAACGGGCGCTTGAAAAAGGTCGAAACCCCGATCTGGAAGATACCCGAATCGCACTGATAGAGGCTCAGCTTCGGCCAGAAATTGAACCGGTCGGTTGGACGGTCGGGGTTGCCGTCGGTCGGGATGCAGATTGCGGTCCCGTAGGGGGCGAACGCTTCCCTTGTCAGAGGCTGCGCCTGTATATTCAGAACGCTCATGGTGGTGTCTCTCCTTTCGTTGTCAGGTCAAGCCTGATCGATATACTTTTTCAGAAAACGCCGGTTGATCCTGCACAGGCAGCTCATCTCGTTGCCCACGCGCACCTCACCCGCGAGGTTCAGCAGCATGTATCCATCACACTGGGCGATCCCGAACTCCCGTTCCATCCGGCGCACCAGATCGGTATAGCCGATCTTCATGGCCGCAGTCAGGTCGGAGCAGTTGGGCAGGCCGATCGAGCCGATCCATTCGTCGGTGTTGACCTGCGGGCACCCGACATAATGCGCCTCCTCCCGGGAGAGCAGGGTCACCCGGACCTTGACGGTCCCCTGGCACTCGAGCGCGCATCCGGTGATTTCGCCGTCGCCCTGGCAGGCGTGCACATCGCCGACCGAGAGCAGCCCGCCTTCGACATTGACCGGGAGTACCACCGTAGCACCCGGGCGGACCTCCGGCAGGTCGATATTGCCGCACCATTCCGAACCCTGATAGAACGAAGCCCGCCGGTCATATTTGGGAGCCACCCCGATCGAACCGACAAACGGGGACATCGGGATTTCCAGATGTGCGCCCGGCTCCTCGAGCTTCATGGTAATCTTCCCGTCCTTGAACGGGCAGATGCGGGTTTTGGCTTCAAGCGGCTCCTGGAAGGTGCCGAGTATGTCCTCCAGCACCCCTACGCCGCTCTGGATCGAGGTATAGCCGCCCTGGAAGGCCAGGCCCGGGGTGACTTCAAGGATTTCCACCGCGAGGCAGTCCCCTTCCTTCGCCCCTTCCACATAGACCGGGCCGGTCACCGGGTTGCAGCCGCCCGCCGCTTCGTAAATCTTCTCAAATTCCGGCCAGAGGTCGGTCTCCTTGCGGATCAGGCCGCAGTTTGCATCCTCGGTCTCAAAGATCACGGTGTCGCCCGACTGTATGGTTACTGCCGGCGGTGTCTTTTTCTCATAGGAAAATTGTCTCTGCTCGATACCGAGCCTCACTGTTTTGCTCAAATCTGACACACTCCCTTTCTCCACCGGCTCATTTCAGACGGTATTTTTCCAGCAGCTTGCGGTCGATCCGGCAGACACAGCTTCCCCCGTTGCCGACCCGCATCTTTCCCGCCAGATTCAGGATCATATAGCCGTCGCAGAGCGGGATGCCGTATTCCAGTTCCATCCGCTTGGCAAGCTCGACATAGCCATTGGCCATCGCATTGGTCAGGCGCCCGCGGTTGGCGATCGAGATCACCCCGATCCACTCATCGCTGTCCACCTGCGGCCAGGTCAGATAGGTAGACTGCTCCTTGGGGATCAGCCGGACGGTTGCTTCAATGATCCCCTGGCACTCGAGCGCACATCCGGTGATCTCACCATCGCCCTGTACGCCGTGTACATCCCCCATCGAGAGGAGCGCACCTTCGACATGCACCGGCAGCAGGACGGTCGAACCAACCTTGACATCCGGGCAGTCGACGTTGCCGCACCACTCGCGGCCCTTGTAGAACGAGGCGCGCCGGTCGTATTTGGGGGCCACCCCGATGGTGCCGACGAACGGCGCTACCGGGATTTTGATATACTCCTCGTTGTTGTCCAGCTTATAGATAATCTCATCGTTTTCGATCTTGAGGATGCGGGTTTTCGCGCCCAGCGGCTTCTGGATCGTGCCGTTGATGTCCTCAAGCGAGCCCACGCCGCTCTGGATCGAGGTATAGCCGCCGCCCCGGGCAAATCCGGGCACCACCCGCTTGATCTCGACCGCGAGGTTGTCCCCCTCTTTCGCCCCTTCCACATAGATCGGTCCGGTCACCGGGTTGCAGCCGCCTGCGGTTTCGTAGATTTTCTTGAATTCGGGCCACAGATCGGTCTCCTTGGTGATGAGGCTGCAATTTGCGTCCTCGGTCTCCAGGATCACCGTATCCCCCGAACGGATGGTGGCAGCAGGCGGGAGATCCTTGTCAAACGCGAATTTCCTGTGCTCCATCCCCAATTTTACAATTTGGCTCACCGTTTCCCCTCCATTCCAAGTTGCTTGATCCCTGTCATTTGCGATGCCGCTCGAGCACCTTCCGGCTGATCTTGCACAGGCAGCTCGAACCGTTGCCCACCTGCACTTCGCCCATCAGGTTGAGGAGCTGGTAGCTGTCCAGCTGATCCATGCCGTACTCCTTTTCCATCCGGCGGATCAGCTCGGTATAACCGGTCCGGACCGCTTCGCTCAGGTTGCGGTAGCCCAGACAGGCGATTGCACCGATCCACTCGTCAGTGTTGGCCTGCGGCCAGTCGCAATAGTGCACCTCTTCAGCGGAAACCACGTCGATCTGTACTTCCACGACCCCCTGGCACTCGAGTGCGCATCCGGTGATCTCGCCATCCCCCTGAAGGGCATGGATGTCACCGATCGAGAAGAGCGCACCCTCCACATGGACCGGCAGCACCACCGTCGTGCCCACACGGATGTCACAGATGTCGACATTGCCGCACCAGTCCTGCCCCTGATAGAACGAGGAACGGCGGTCCTCCTTGGGCGCTACGCCGATCGTCCCCACAAATGCCCGCACCGGAAGTTTCAGGTAATCATCCGAATTGTGCAGTTTGAAGTGGATTTCGTCCCCTTCAATCGGGCAGATTTTGGTGCGCGGTTCCAGCGGCTGCTGGAGCGATCCTTTGCAGTCCTGCAACATGCCCAGCCCGGAATAGATCGAGGTATAGCCACCGTTCCGGATGAAACCCGGCACCACCCGCAGGATTTTTACCGAGAGGCAGTCCCCCGGATGGGCCCCTTCGACATAAACCGGCCCGGTCACCGGGTTGCAGCCGCCCCCCTTGGCGTAGAGTTTCGGAAACTCTGCCCAAAGGTCTGTCTCCTTGGTAATCAGGCTGCAATTCGCGTCCTCGGTTTCGAACACGACACGGTCCCCCGAATGGATCGTCGCAACCGGCTTTGCCTCCCGATCGAATGCGAACTTTTTATGTTCCATCCCAATCTTCAAAATTTCTCCCATGCCGAACCTCCCTTTCTGTCCTGACTTGTATCCTTTCTGATTCAAAATCGCTGCAAATCCCTACAGGCAGTTTTTAAAACTCTTTGGTCACTACAACCTTATCGCGGGTGATGTCTTTCAAGGTACGGCAGCCGGTCATACGCATCGCGTTTTGGAGTTCCCAGACCAGCTTCTGGGTATATAGTTCAACGCCGCGCGCCTCGCCGCCCTCGGCAACCACGATATACGGACGCCCGATCAGCACCGCATCCGCGCCCAGCGCAAGCGCCTTAAAGACATCCTCGCCATGGCGGAAACCGCCGTCAATAATCAGGAGCAGCTTGTCCCCGACCGCATTCCGTATTTCCTCGAGCACCTCGATCGTCGAAAGCGACTGGTCCATCGTGTTTCCCGCGTGATTGGAAATAACGATCCCTGTGGCACCCGCCTCGACCGCTTTGAGCGCACCCCGCGCACTCATGATCCCTTTGAGGATGAACGGTTTTTTGGTGATCGAAAAAATCTCCCGAAGCTGCTGTGCGGACTTGGGATAGGTTTTTCCCTTGCCGTTGACCGAAAGGTAGGCCAGACCCACGCAGTCGATATCATGCCCGACCGCCATGACCCCTGCATCCTCTGCCATCCGGATTTTTTCCCGGATGATCTCGGGCGACCAGGATTTGATCGCCGGGATGCCCACTCCGCCATGCTCCCGCAGGCAGCGCAGCGGTTCGGTGTAAGCCCCCTCACCCATCGTATCAGGGGTCCAGCCAAAGCAGCCGGCCGCCATCACCCCATCAAGCAACGCTTTGGTGAAGTCGTAATCTCCCGAAAAGTGGGTGGAGGGATTGAAGCTGGAGACATGCCCATACGCCCCCGACATAATCGGCGCACGAAACCGGTGCCCAAACAGTTCGACCGAGCTGTCAATCTCGCTGCCATCTCCGCCTTCATAGATCGTGTCATATACCAGACGAATCTGCTGTAATTTGTCGTAGTTGCGGATTGCCGACCCGGAGCGTTCGGTCGGGATCATCTTACAGTTCTGGCTGTTGCAGATGCGGCAGGCGCGGCATTTTGGCATCATATACTGCCGGGCGTTCTGCATAACCCCCTCAAGCTCCTGTAGAACCTCTCTATAGTTCATCCTGTCCGCGGGACGTAGTGCTTCCACAGTTCACACCTCAACTTTCTTCATGTTTGCGCGTTTGATAACACTTGATGCTTTTTATGATATATTATTATCAAAACCATTTCAATCGTTAAGATAGACAAAAATCGCTTTATTTTTTCTACCTCGTCTCTTTTTTGTACTGTTTATACAAAATATTTTTGTATTTTCGACTATAAATCCGATTTTTTTCAAAAAACGCTTGACTTAATCTCCCCTAATTGTTATCATCTATGTTAAAAGTAGAGATTCTTTCGATCAATTTTTAATCAATTTTTGGATTTCAAAAAGGAGGTTTTTTCTATGTCAATCCGTCAGATCCCGGTACAGCCACTCACCCAGGAAGCCTTTGCGCCCTATGGTACGGTGATCGACCTGCCTGAAAAGCCCGAGAACTACGAGCTGCGCAGCTCCGACCGGTTTGACTTTTTCCCCAAGCTCTGCACCTATCAGTGCGATTCCGGCATCTTCCAGATCGGGGTATCCACCCTCTATCAGCGTCCCTACCGGACGGTCAACATGGAGCGTCATTACCACACACAGGAGCTGATGGTCCCGCTCACCAATCCCATTATTATTGTCTTTTCCAAGAACAAGGGGCTTGACCCGCAGGAGGAACCGGATATCAACGAAGCCGAGGCGTTCCTCATCAACACCCGGCAGGGGGTTGTCGTGGATACCGGCGTCTGGCACTGGACCCCGATGCCGGTCGGCGGGGATTCCAGGATCATCTGCAGCTTTGCCGAGAACACCTCCGCAAATGACGTGGATGTACATAAATATCCAGCGGGCGAAGTGCTGGAAGTGCTGGTGTAACCACGGGAGGCGCTGAAGATGAACGCTTCTCCCTTTCTGATCGGGGCGACAGTGGCGATGGGGGCGCCCGCCGGTTCCCCTTTCCCGATTGTCACCTCAGATTTTTACCAGTCGATCGACTGGCTCTGCAAAAAAGGGTTCGACAGCATCGAACTGCATATCCGCACCCCCGAGCAGGTGGACGGTCCGCGCATGAAGGATTACTGTGCAAAAAAGCCGATCCAGATCTCGTCGATCGGCACCGGCATGGCTTATGGAATGGAAGGGCTGAGCATCACCAGTTCCGACCCTTCGGTCCGCGAAGCAGCGATCCAGCGCCTGAAAGGGCAGCTTGATCTGGGCGCACTGCTCGGCTGCCCGGTCATCATCGGTTCTATGCGCGGCCGGATCGGCAGTTCCCAAACGTTTGAACAGGTGGACGCCTGGATGGTCGATTCGATGCGGGAGCTTGCCGATTATGCGGAAAAGGTGGACGGGGAGCTGGTCATCGAAGCGATCGACCGGTTTGAGACCAACTACCTCAAGACCGCAGACGACGTGCTCGGCCTGATCGACCGGGTCGGAAGCGACCGGGTTCTGGTGCATCTGGACACCTTCCATATGAATCTGGAAGAGCGTGACTGGCGCACACCCATCCTCCACTGCGGGAAAAAGCTTGGACATGTGCATGTGGCAGACAATACCCGCTATTATCCTGGCTGGGGCCTGATTGATTTCCGACCTATCCTGTCCGCACTCTCGGAGATTGGGTACCAGCGCAGCCTGACGATCGAGTGTTTCCCGGTTCCGGATGGTTACACCGCCGCCGAACGGGGACTCCGGCATCTGCGTGCCCTGATCGAAGCCTCCTTCAAAGACTGACGCGCCCCCCTCACCTGCTGGCCTGTCAGTCATCACGATAACGTCGGCAGGCATACAATGTATGCCTGCCGACGCTGCAATGTGAGAAAACAAAAGCATCATTCTGGTTTTTTCAATGCTTTCCTCCTAAAAAAATGGGCATGGCGTTTCCCGCGTCATGCCCATTTTTTAGACCCAACCGCCTGACAGGCCTTTTTCCTGCTTTTTTACACATCTTTATTTGACATTTTGTACGGCAATGTTATAATGAGATTGTATGTTCTGCCGTATGGCAGGTGGAGTTTTGGAGATGCTAAAATCGTTATTTTCCTTAAAGGAGGCAACGATTTTGAATCCATTTGAACAAAACAACCCCCATCCGGACGAACAGCCGGTACCTGGAACCCCACAGGAACAGGGCGAGGAAGAGGAGCTTTCCGAGCAGGCGGACCAGATTCTCCAGATCGGAGGAGTCACCGCCAAAAAGGGCAAGCATACCATCCACTGCCTGACGATCATCGGGCAGATCGAGGGGCATTATATCCTCCCTGCCCAGAACAAAACCACCAAATATGAACATGTGATTCCGCAGCTGCTCGCGGTCGAGCAGGATCCCGAAATCGAGGGGCTGGTGATCATCCTGAATACGGTGGGCGGCGATGTGGAAGCCGGGCTTGCGATCGCAGAGCTGCTCTCCGGGATGCGCAAACCGACCGTCTCACTCGTGCTGGGCGGAGGACATTCGATCGGTGTGCCGCTCGCGGTGAGCGCCCGCAAAAGCTTTATTGTGCCCTCAGCGACCATGACCGTCCACCCGGTGCGGATGAACGGCCTGGTACTTGGTGTGCCGCAAACCCTCTCGTATTTTGACCGGATGCAGGAGCGGATCGTCAAGTTTGTCACCGACAACTCGAATATTACGCCCGAGCGGTTCCGTCAGCTTATGATGAACAAGGATGAGCTGGTGATGGACGTCGGCACCGTACTCGATGGACAGGCCGCAGTGGATGAGGGCCTGATTGATGCGCTTGGCGGTGTGTCGGACGTGATTGCCGCCCTTTATGGGATGATCGAGGAGGGGGCAGAATGATTCTCCATTCGATTGTTCCGCTTGAGCAGATCTTCCCGAGCGACGGCGGACTGGAATACAGCTACCGGAAAGCGCATAACAGTTATATACAAGGAGTAAAATCTGCTGGAAGATTCACAGTTTCCCGGCTGATTTCAACCGACCCGCGGCTCTATCTGGACCCGCACTATACGCCGGGGGCACAGATGCCGCCGGAGAACCGACAGTAAGGAGCTTTTTCATGACCATCTTTGAAGCATTCCTGCAGGGGCTGATCCAGGGGTTCACTGAATTCCTGCCGGTTTCCAGCTCTGGACATCTTTCGCTTTTCCAGTATTTTACCGGAAACAGCAGTGAAACCGGATTCCTGTTCTCGATCGTCCTGCACGCAGGCACACTGATCGCGGTCTGCATCGTCTTCTGGCGAACGATCTGGGAACTGTTTTGTGAAGGGCTTTCCCTTCTGGTGGACCTTGTCACCCTGCGTTTTGATGCCCGCAGGATGTCCCCTTCCCGCAGGATGCTTCTGTTTCTCTTGCTCTCGCTGCTCCCGCTTTTCGGGATGGTGCTGCTCAAGGACCGGATTGCCGGGTTTTCCACCGATAACGACATCACGGTGGAAGGATTCTGCTTCCTGGTCACCGGCTGCCTGCTGTTGCTCTCGTCCAGACACTGCCGCGGGCGCAAAAACGGCAGAAACATGAATGCCAAAGATGCACTCGCGGTCGGGCTGGTGCAGGTCGCCGCCACCATGCCAGGCATCTCCCGGTCCGGCTCCACCATCTCAGTTGGGATGATCTGGGGGCTGGAACGCAGCTTCGCGGTCACCTATTCGTTTATCCTGGGAATCCCGGCAGTGCTCGGTGCGATCGTCCTCGAGGTGGGAGATGCCGTTCAGGAGGGGCTGACCCTCCCGCTGCCGATCCTGCTGACCGGCCTGATCAGTTCGGCCGCATTCGGCATCCTCTCAATCAGGCTGGTCCAGTGGATCGTCCGGGACAGTAAATGGAAATATTTTGGGTATTATACGCTTGTGCTTGGCATCGTTGTGCTGATTGTCGGCACAATCGACAATTTCTCCGGGCACGCGATCCAGGGCCTGCTGTCCGGCGGATAAACCCGGCAGGGCTGACAGACCGTTTCAGGGGCTTTTTCTCTTGCAGAAAGCCCCTCTTGACGCCTTTGAGGCAGTTCTTTACCCCGGCAGCGGACAAGCCTTTTCAATATGGCCTATTCTCAATTTTTCAGATAACCTCTGGATACAGAACCGGTCCTAAATCCTTTTGTAGGAGGGTCACTATGGCAACCAATCGCAAATCTTCGGCACGTTCTTCCGGCTCACGCGGCAGGAAACCTTCTTCCCGCAGACGTTCTTCCGCACAGCAGCGCGCACAGCATCAGATGCAGGCGGTCATCCTCTTTGCATCCGGCATCTTCCTTGCTGCGCTCACCCTGATTAAAGGTGCGAGCGCCTGGAACTGGCTCCACAATGCCCTGTTCGGCCTGTTTGGCGCAGGTGCGATCTGTGTCTCTGCCGCGCTGATCTACATAGCGATCCTGCTCACCACGGACAAGCCGTTCCAGATGCAGGCGGTCTTTTGCGCCCTTCTGGTCGCTTTTTTCTGTGGTGCACTTCAGATTTTCCAGATGGGCGTGCCCGAATCTATCGAGGACAACCTGCTGGAAATGCTGGTGGAATGCATCATTCAGGGGATCGCGGTCAAGTCCGGGGGGCTGGTCGGCGCAATCATCGGTCTGCCGCTGCTGCTCTGTTTTGGTAAGGTTGGCGCAGGAATCTCGATCGTCCTGCTGATCTTTGTCTTTTTGATGCTGGTCACCGGCGGCACACTGGTCGGACTGGCACACAGTGCATCCAAGCCGGTCCGCAAGATTGAGGAAACCTATGCCAGCCAGATGGAGCTTCAGGAACAGCGCCGGGCCAAACGCGCGGCAAATGCTCCGCCCCCGCAGGCCCAGCCTGCCCGCAAACGGATTGACATCCCGCTGGAGTGGGAGTCCCGCCAGCCCGAACAGAAACCGGAGGAAAACGCCCCGGCACAGGCAGCTGCATCACAGCCGGGGATTCCGGCGGATCAGCCGCAGCCGCAGAAGCCCCGGTTCGAAATTGATATCCCGATCGACGGGGATTTTGTCCCGGAGGGGAATGACCGTTTTTCGTCCAGCGTCTCGGACGAGCCAATGCAGTTTGTCCCGCCGCCGGAGCCGACCCTTGACGAGCTGGTCAGCAAGGCGACAACCGATTCCGGCCGCTTCACCTTCAAGGCGGATTTTGAGGGAATCCCGATCCTGTCGGACGACCCGGATGGGCCCGCCCTCTCGATGGGACATGCCCCCGCAATCCGTTCACCATTCGATCCTGTGGAAGAGGAGCTGCCTCCGGTTCCGGAACGAGAGCCCTCCCCCTACGACGGACTGATCCTGCCCGATAACCCTGATCTACTGTCCGACACCCCGGCTCCGCTGCCGGATAGCCCTGCTTCGGGCGAGGACGAGCTGGAACCGGACTATACGGTCAACCAGGCTGGCGGTACGCCGCCGGTGCGGGAGGACCCGCACGACCTAGAAATAGAGGAAGAACCGATCCCGCCCGAGCCCGAAGAGATGCCTGACCCGCCGGTCTACCGGATTCCGCCGCTGCACCTGCTGCGCGCACCGCGCCAGCAGTCGGACAACGATATCACCGACGAGATGAAGGCCAACGCCCAGCGGCTGGTGGATACCCTCGCCAGCTTCGGGGTGCAGACCCGTATTGTAGATATCTCACGCGGGCCGGCGGTCACCCGGTATGAGCTCCAGCCGTCTGCCGGGGTCAAGATCAGCAAGATCACCGGCCTGGCCGACGACATCGCGCTCAACCTCGCAGCCGCAGGGGTGCGCATTGAAGCCCCAATCCCCAACAAGGCGGCGGTGGGCATTGAGGTCCCTAACAAGGTGATCTCGGCGGTCACCATCCGGGAGATCATAGATTCGGATGTGTTCCGCGATTCGGAGAGCCATTTGTCCGCCGCACTGGGGCGGGACATCGCCGGAAACATCGCGATTGCCGACATTGGAAAGATGCCCCATCTGCTGATTGCCGGTTCGACCGGTTCCGGAAAATCGGTCTGCATCAACTCCATCATCATCTCCCTGCTCTTTAAGTCCACCCCCGAAGAGGTGCGGTTCCTGATGATCGACCCCAAGGTGGTCGAGCTGGGCATCTATAACGGCATCCCCCAGCTGCTCGTCCCGGTTGTCACCGATCCCAAAAAGGCCGCTGGAGCGCTTTCCTGGGCGGTCAGCGAGATGCTCAAGCGGTACAAGCTGTTCGCGGACAACTCGGTGCGCGACCTCAAATCGTTCAACAATCTGGCGGCCAGGACCGAGGGCATGGAAACGCTGCCGCAGATCGTGATTATCATTGACGAGCTGGCTGACCTGATGATGGCTGCACCGAACGAGATCGAGGACAGCATCTGCCGCCTGGCGCAGATGGCGCGCGCGGCCGGGATGCATCTGGTCATTGCAACCCAGCGGCCCTCGGTCGATGTCATCACCGGTGTCATCAAAGCGAATATCCCCTCCCGAATCGCGTTTGCGGTTTCCTCGCAGATCGACTCCCGCACCATCCTCGACATGGGCGGCGCAGAAAAGCTGCTCGGACGTGGGGATATGCTGTTTAACCCGGTCGGTTCCTCCAAGCCGCTGCGCGTCCAGGGATGCTTCGTCACCGACGAGGAGATCGAAGCGGTCATCGGATTTATCAAGAGCGACGCGTGTGCGCTGTACGACGACGAAATTGTCCACCAGATCGACAGCCATGTGGTTGCGGGCAAAGGCGGAAAGGGCGGCAGTAATGCCTCTTCGGATGCCGGAGGACCGGAGGAAGGCGAGGAGGACGAGATGCTGATGCCCGCGATCGAATGTGTGGTCGAGGCGGGTATGGCCTCCACTTCTCTGCTCCAGCGGCGGCTCAAGCTGGGTTATGCGCGCGCCGCGCGGATCGTTGATGAGATGGAGACCCGCGGAATCGTCGGGCCGTTCGAGGGGAGCAAGCCGCGCCAGGTGCTGATTACCCCCGAACGCTGGGCCGAGATGAAGCTTTCGCAGGACAATTAAAGCTGATTTTGCGATCTAATCTGCGGGATTCTTTCCGGGGCGACCGCCCGAGAGACACGGGTTTGGGGCGGTGTTGATACCCGACGGCTAAAAATGGGCTTTTTCGATGGAAAGATTTTGAATGGCAGCTCCCAGTCAAAAGCGGGAGGATGTTCTAAAAATAGGAATGAGGTTTATCATGTTTCTACCCCTGACAGATGCGGATTTCCGTACACGCGGCTGGGAGCAGGCCGATTTTATCTGTGTCACTGGCGACGCATATGTTGACCATCCGAGCTTTGGTATTGCGATCGTCTCCCGCCTGTTGGAGTCGCTCGGCTTTAAAGTTGCGATGATTGCCCAGCCGGTCAAAGACGCGGATTTTCTGCGGTTTGGCGCGCCCCGATACGGCTGGTGGGTGACCGGGGGAAACATCGACTCGATGGTCGCTCACTACACCGCCGCCAAACGCAGACGCAGTGATGACGCCTATACCCCCGGCGGCAAGGCGGGCAGACGTCCCGACCGCGCTACTATCGTTTACTGCAACCGCATCCGCACCCTGTTCCCGGATGCGCAGATCGTAATTGGTGGGCTCGAAGCCTCGATGCGCCGTTTTGCGCACTACGACTATTGGTCAGATACCGTCCTGCCGTCGATCCTGCTGGACAGCAACGCTGACCTGCTCATCTTTGGGATGGGGGAGCATCAGACTGCACATATCGCGCGCGAACTGGCACAGGGCGTGCCGGCAGGCAGTATCCGATGCAGGGGGGTCTGCTACCTGGCCAACCAGCTGGGGCTTCCAACCGACGCGGTTTCCGTCGCCTCCTACGCAAAGGTTCGGGAGAACAAGCTCTCCTACGCCAAAGCAGCTTATACCGAGATCACCGAACAGGATGCGGTGCGCGGCCGCAAGATCATCCAGAAACATGGGGACGACCTCTATCTCGTCCAGACCGAACCGGCGCTCCCGCTCACCACCGAGGAACTGGACGCGGTGTTTGCGCTGCCGTTCGAGCGGATGTACCACCCCAGCTATGAAGCACAGGGCGGTGTCGCCGCGATTCAGGAGGTAGAATTTTCGATCATGCATAACCGCGGCTGCTTTGGAAGCTGCAATTTCTGTTCGATCGCATTCCATCAGGGCAGCACTGTCACCTGCCGAAGCCCTGAATCCATCCTTCGCGAGGCGGAAAGCTTTGTGCAGAATCCCCGCTTCAAGGGGATCATCAGTGATGTGGGCGGTCCGTCCGCAAACTTCCGGCACCCATCCTGCAAAAAACAGCTCTCCAAAGGGTCCTGCCCCGACCGGAAATGCCTTGCCCCGACCCCGTGTCCAGCCTTGCAGGTCGATCACAGCGAATACCTCGATCTGCTCCGCCGCCTGCGTCAGATCAAAGGGGTACGGCGGGTATTTGTGCGGTCGGGCCTGCGGTACGACTACATGATGCTTGAAAAGGATGACCGGTTTATGCGCGAACTGCTCGCCTATCACGTCAGTGGGCAGCTCAAGGTCGCACCGGAGCATTGCAGCCCCAACGTGCTCGACTGCATGGGAAAGCCCCATATCGGCGTTTACGAAAAGTTTGCCGAGCGTTTCTACCGGATTACCAAGGAGGTCGGCAAGGAACAGTACCTCGTACCCTATATGATCTCTTCCCATCCCGGTTCCACCCTGAAAGACGCGATCAATCTGGCGCTCTTTCTGAAAAAGCATCGGATGCGGCCTGAACAGGTGCAGGACTTTTATCCCACTCCCGGCACGATCTCGACCTGCATGTTCCATACCGGTTTGGACCCGTACACCCTCAAGCCGGTTTATGTCCCGACCTCCCAGGAGGACAAATGGCTCCAGCGTTCCCTCTTGCAATATTTCAAACCGGAAAATCGAAGGGCGGTGCTGGCTGCACTGAAAAAAGCCGGACGGGAGGATCTGATTGGCAACGGACCAAACTGCTTGATTCCTCCCGATCGGAACCACACCGCCCGTCCTGCCACGCCAGCGGCCGAAGCTGATCGAAGACAACGGAACGGAAAAAAGATCAAAAAGAACCAGTCCCCACCGCGCGGGCGGCGCGGCAGGGGCCGGTAAACGCCAAACAGACAGTCCATCCGGAAATCCGGGTGGACTGTCTGTCTTAGAATCTGTTCAGCACCTAAAGTTTTACTCAATTTTTTTCAAAAAATTGCGGGGTCGAGGGGCAGAGCCCCCGACGCGCTCCGCACTGCGAGCCGCAGCGAAGCGTTTCGAGCGCAACCCGCCGAAGGCGGGCTCTTAGCGCGAGATGAGCGCGGAACGCTTTATCCTGTGAAGCGCTTTTTTCGGGTGAATTGCCGCGTAGCGGCAAGAGGGGGCTTTTTGCAAGTGAAAAAGCCCCCTTCCAAAGATACGGAACCGTCTCTTAGAATCTGTTTGGCATCTTTTCCTGCGCATCACGCCGAAGCCCGGGAAGCGATAGGTGCGGTTTGGGTCAGGGTTCCCCCTCCTCATAGCCCCAAGGAAGGCCCCTTGCGCCTGCCCCTGTCTTACTGCGCCTTGAACCTGTCAAGCGGCAGCAGCTTGACCAGGATCGCGATAGCGACGGTAGTGGTAATCATCTCACCAACCATAACCGTTCCGTTGACACTTAACGAATAGAGCCAGACCGGCGTCCCCTCTGGTGCATAGACGCCCCAAATGACGACGCCCGAAAGGAAACTGCAAAACAGCCGTACAAAGATCGCAGTGATCGTGCCAACCGATGCGCCCAGGACCTTCTTTTCCCCAAACCGGCGGGCTACTGTCCCAGCGACCCCGAGCGCCCCGAAGGCAAGCACATAATCGAGCAGGATTACAAGCACAAAATTTCCGAACGTCTGCACCGGCGGCGGGTAGAATCCCTCCACCATCTGTACCAGGGAATATGCAAACGAGGTGAAAAACGCCCATTTTGGTTCATACATCAGGGAAATCAGGATGATCGGCGCCATACTTGCCGGGGTGACCGATCCTCCATTTGGAAGATGGAACAGCTTTATCATCGAGAGTACCAGGGCGAGCGCGATCATCAGCGCGCAATGGGTGAGCTTTCGGGTTTTGACAGTCACAAAAACCACTCCTTTTTGTTGATGCAACAAAAAACGCCACAGGCAATCCCTGCGGCGTAAACGAAGTTTCGCAACTGCTTCCTACGCTGGCATTACCCAGATCAGGTTCTAAGGGATCTGATCGGGACTACGATCAATCACAGCCGGATTCCTCCAGCACCCCTGCATGTGGCCTTTTTTGTTTTCTGTATTATACAGGATTTCGACAGATTTGTAAAGAAAAAAATCGCAAAAAGGGGATGCATACATTTTAAAGTTTATGTTTAGATACTTCACATCCCCAGTGGAGAAAGCGTTTATGACCATCTGTTGTCCCGGGATGGAACCCCAACACCGTTCATCGCTTCTCAGATTCTCGAAAAGGCCCCCAAGGGGATTGGCTATGTCCCGGGTTTACCGCGCGGGGCGCCCACTATCTCTGCTCCTGCCGCTGCGCCGGTCTAAAGACCGGCGCAGGCGGGAAAAGCTCCCTCTTATGGCTCCCGGGCAGGAGCCGGTCAGCCGATTCCGCCGAACACCACGCCGAGCACCACAACCACTGCGGCAAGCAGGACGTAGAGATACTTGGCGAGAAAATCGAACCCGGGGAAGAGCGGCTTTTCCCGCCCGGTCATCAGCTCCTTTTTGATCGCCGGCAGCCCCAGCACCCAATAGATCATGGCTGCACCGATCACCGCACCGATCGGGACCACCCAGATGGTAATTGCATCCATCCATCTTCCGAGGTAAGGTTCATACTCAATGAACACCCCAGCTGCAAATGCGGTCCCGCCCACCAGCGCAAGCGCAGGGAGCCGATGCAGGCGCAGATGGCGCTGGGCCGCTTCGCAGACAACCTCGAACATATTGACCAGAGAAGTGGTACCGGCAAAGAGGATCGACAGGAAAAAGAGCACCGCAAAGAGCTGCCCGGCAGGCATCCGCGCAAACACCTTCGGCAGAGTGATAAAGATCAGCGGCGGACCGGCCTGCGGGTCAAGCCCGAACGCGAATACAGCCGGGATCACCGCAAACCCTGATACCAGCGCTGCCAGCGTATCCAGAACAGCGGTCAGCGCGGAGGCATGTGGGATGTCCTCCTTTTTGGAAAGATAGCTGCCGTAGATAATCATGCCGGACCCGGTGATCGAGAGGGAAAAGAATGCTTGTCCCATCGCCATAACCCAGGTGTAGGGGTCAAGCAGGGCGCTCCATTTGGGAATCAGCAGATAGGCATAGCCCTCCATTGCACCGGGCAGGAAAGCCACCCGCACCGCAATGACCAGAAACAGGAGAAAAAACGATGGCATCATAATCTTGTTGACTTTCTCGATCCCCTTGATAACCCCGCTGGCGAGGATCACCACCGCCAGAAGGATGACCGCGACATGCCAGGGGATATTGCCAAAAGGCCCGGTCATACCGGCAAAAAAATGTTCTGCATCCTGCGCGAAAAGGCCGCCGGTGACTGCCCCGGAGAGCGAGCGCAGCACCCAGCCGACGATTACCGCATAACCAATCGCGATGCCGAGCGATCCGAACAATGGGATTGCGCCCAGAACTTTTCCACCCTTCCTGCCGCGGGATTCCATCGCGTAGTCATAGGAGCCGATCGGGCCTGTACCGGTCAGCCGCCCGAAGGCAAACTCACCGGAAAGCCCCACCGCACCAAAAAGTGCGACGAACAAAAAATACGGGATCAGGAATGCGGCGCCGCCGTACTGCCCAAGCCGGTAAGGGAACATCCAGATATTTCCCATCCCGACCGCGGAGCCTACCGACGCCATAATAAACCCGATCCTGCTGCGAAACTGCCCATTCTGCGGCTCATGGCCACCCTTTATCTGTTGGTTTGACATGTTGCACCTCTTTGACCATTTAAAGTGTGTTTTTCATTATAACGCATCTGTCTGGAAAAATCCAGTCAGAGGGCCAAAGAAATCCGATATGATAAGACAAAAACACCGCAGCACCCTGCCGCGGTGTTTTTCCGGTTTTGCCAGACGAAATATTCCGGATTCTTTACTTTACGATCTCACCCATGACCTCGCCCGCACAGGCAGCGGCATTGGACTCATCGGTGTCGATATGCATGGCCGGACGGAAATCAGGATGGACGCGGCAGACAACGTCGCCAAAGACCAGCGAACGGCCGTTGGTGTCAATCTTGACCGAAACGGTCTCTTTATCCTTGACGCCCCAGCTCTCTGCGGACTGCGGGTCAAAATGGATGTGGCGTTTCGCAGCGATGACCCCTTCGGTCAGCTCGACCTCGCCGCAGGGACCGACCAGTTTGCAGGAGCCGGAACCTTTGACATCGCCCGATTCCCGGATCGGCGCATCAACGCCGATCGCGCGCGCGTCGGTCAGGGAAAGCTCAACCTGGGTTGCCGAACGGCAGGGGCCGAGGATCGAGACGTTTTTCTGGGTCTTTTTTGCGCCTACAACATCCACCCGCTCCTCGCAGGCATACTGTCCCGGCTGGGAAAGTTCCTTTTTATAGTGCAGTTCAGCGCCCTTCCCAAACAGAATCTCCAGATGCTCTTGGGTAACATGAACATGGCGCGCGGAAGTTTCAACAATGAATTTTTCAGCCATACTGATTTCATCCTCCTGTAGTTTAAAAATTGGGGATTTCCTCCTTTTATTCTACCTTTTGTGGACACATTTTGCAAGTATTGTCATACAATTAACAATCTTCCCTTTCCGGCCCGCTTGTGCTATACTTGAAAAAACAATCCAACCAGAACGCAACCGCCAAGGGGGTAACCAACATGATCGAAAATTTTGACCAGCTCCGCGAGACGGTGCTCTCCTGCAAAAACTGTAAGCTGCACGAAACCCGGACCAATGTGGTCTTTGGGGTGGGAAACCCACATGCCAAGGTGATGTTTATTGGAGAAGGCCCGGGCGAAAACGAGGACTTACAGGGGATTCCGTTTGTCGGGCGGGGCGGGCAGCTTCTCGACAAGCTGCTGGCGCACATAGATCTTTCACGCGAAACCAATGTCTATATCGCAAACATGGTCAAATGCCGTCCGCCCAAAAACCGTGACCCCGAGCGGGACGAGATGGACGCCTGCATGGGGTATCTGCGCAATCAGGTTTACCTGCTCCGCCCGAAGATTATCGTCTGCCTTGGACGGGTTTCCGCATGCTCCCTGATCGACCCCAAATTTAAAGTCACCCGGCAGCATGGCACCTTTTTCGAGCGCAACGGGATTTTGATGATGGGAACCTTCCATCCGGCGGCGCTGCTGCGCAACCCGGTCAACAAGCCGGATTCGCTCGAAGATTTTCTCAAACTGCGGGAGAAGATCGACGAGCTGGGAATTCCGGTCTGAGAACCTGTTTCGTATTTATTTATGCAAGGGGGCTTTTTCACTTGCAAAAAGCCCCCTCTTGCCGCTTTTTGAGCGGCAATTCACCCGAAAAACGCGCTTCACAGGATAAAATATTTCGCTCATTGCGATGAGCGACCAAAGGCTCTGCCTTTGGAAACCGCAATTTTTTGAAAAAAATTGAGTAAAACTTTAAATTGAGAAAAGAAGAAATCCGTCCAGCTTGCCGGGGTGGGGCCTGCGGGGAGGGGTCGCCGACCCCTATCCCGCAAGACAGCCCGCAGGGGCGTCGCGCTTTGCGCGCTTCGGGCCGAAAGCCCGAGAAGCCCCGAGGAAGGCGCCTTGCGCCTGTCAGTTTGGTCCGGAACCAAACTGACGTTGTCTCACTGCCCCCCGACCCCGCAATTTTTTGACTGCCGCCGCCCTGCTGGGCGGCGGGTTTATTTGTGTTATGCAAAAAGCCTCCGTAAAAAACGATTCACACAGATACAAAACAGGTTTCCGGACGAAAATACCGTTTTTTTATTGACAGAGCCACCGATTGACGGTATATTATAACAGATTAAAGTTGTATTTTGTGCCGCAACCTGCGGCGGATAGGAAGAACGGTATTATGAATATCAAACGTGAAGACCTGAGAAATATTGCGATTATCGCCCACGTTGACCACGGCAAGACCACGCTGGTCGACGGGATGCTCAAACAGAGCGGCACCTTCCGGGAAAACCAGGCGGTGCAGGAGCGGGTGATGGACTCAAACGACATCGAGCGGGAACGCGGGATCACCATTCTTGCGAAAAATGCCTCCGCCGAGTACAAAGGCGTAAAGATCAATATTGTTGATACCCCCGGACACGCCGACTTCGGCGGAGAGGTCGAGCGGGTGCTCAAGATGGTCAACGGGGTGTTGCTGCTGGTCGATGCGGCCGAAGGCCCGATGCCCCAGACCCGGTTTGTACTGAGCAAGGCGCTCGAGCTTGACCTTGCGGTTATCATCGTCATCAACAAGATCGACCGGCCGGATGCGCGGGTCTATGAGGTGGTTGACGAGGCGCTCGAGCTGCTGATGGACCTCGGCGCAACCGATGCCCAGCTCGATAGCCCGATGGTATTCTGCTCCGGGCGGGATGGTACTGCAAGTTACTCCCCCGAAACCCAGGGGGTAGACCTCCAGCCGTTGATGGATACGATCGTGGACTACATCCAGCCGCCCGAAGGGGACCCGGACGAGCCGACTGGGGTACTGGTTTCGTCGATCGACTACAACGACTATGTAGGGCGGATCGCGGTCGGACGGATCGAGCGCGGCACCATGAAGGTCAACCAGCAGGTGACCGTCTGCGACTACCACGACAAGGAGTTAAACCGTCCGGGAAAGATCACTGCAATTTATCAGTTCACCGGTGTTGGACGTACACAGGTCGAGTCCGCCACAGTCGGCGATATTGTGATGTTCTCGGGCATCGAAGATATCAATATCGGCAACACTGTTTGTGCCCCGGGCACCCATCAGCCGATCCCCTTTGTCAAAATCTCTGAGCCGACGGTGGAAATGACCTTCTCGGTCAACACCAGCCCGTTTGCCGGACGGGAAGGAAAATTTGTCACCACCCGCCAGATCCGCGACCGGCTTAACCGGGAACTGCTCCGCGATGTCTCGCTCCGGGTTTCGGACGGGGATACTGCGGATTCGTTTATCGTCTGCGGGCGCGGCGAGATGCACCTTTCGATCCTGATCGAGAACATGCGCCGTGAGGGATACGAGTTCCAGGTGAGCACCCCCAAGGTGCTGATGCGGGAGATCGACGGCGAACAGTGCGAGCCGTTCGATGAACTGACGATCGACGTGCCTGCTGAATCGTCGGGTGCGGTCATGGAGAAGATGGGGGTCCGAAAAGGCGAGCTTCAGTCGATGGAGCCGGTCGGCAGCCGGATGAAGATGGTCTTTATCATTCCGGAGCGGGGGCTGTTCGGTTACAAAAGCGAATTTCTTACCGATACCAAGGGGGAAGGGATTATGAACACCCTCTTCCACGGCTATGCACCCTACAAAGGAGAGATTCCCCGCCGGAACAACGGATCGCTGATCGCGTTTGAGACCGGCGAGACGATCACCTATGGCCTTTATAACGCTCAGGAACGCGGTACCCTGTTCCTCGGGGCGGGTGAGCCGGTCTACGCCGGACAGGTGGTCGGCATGTCGCCCAAGAACGAGGATATTGCCGTCAATGTCTGCAAACGCAAACAGCTCACCAATACCCGCGCCTCCGGTTCGGATGATGCCCTGCGCCTGATCCCGCCCCGTCGGTTCTCGCTTGAGGAATCGCTTGAGTTCCTTGGGGACGACGAGCTTCTGGAGGTCACACCTAAGAGCATCCGCATTCGGAAACGCATCCTCGACCACGCCCAGCGTATGCGCGAACAGATGAAATCCAAATAAAACAGCATCTCACACAGAAAAGCCGCTCGGATTCGTCCGGGCGGCTTTTGAATGTTACCACATATTTTTTCAAAGAGTTTCTGAAACAATCGGGCAAATCTTCACAGGCATTGAGAAACCGGATAGCAAACACTATCCGGTTTCTGTGCTTATAGTCTTTTAATATTTGTCGTCGGCCATCATCACCGGGTCCATTCTGACCTCCTGCGCCCTTGGAGCATAGCTGTCCTGCACGCCATTGGTCTCCCGGAGTTTGAACTGCCCGACCAGACCTTTGAGGATCTGGGCCTGGCTGGAGAGTTCCTCGCTGGATGCTGCGCTTTCCTCCGCCGTAGCGGAGTTGGTCTGCACAACGCTGGAAATCTGCTCCATTCCGAGGTTCACCTGCCCGATCGAAGCGGACTGCTCCGCAGCCGCCTCTGCAATGCGATCGACAATCCCGGAAACGGTCTGGGTGCTTTCCACCACCTTGACCAGCGATTCCGCTGTATCGTTGGCGATCTGGGTTCCCTTTTCCACCGCGGTTACCGCGCCCTGAATCAGCGTGGAAGTGTTCTTGGAAGCCTCTGCCGACTTGCTCGCAAGGTTGCGGACCTCATCTGCAACAACCGCAAAACCCTTGCCCGCCGCGCCTGCACGAGCGGCTTCTACCGCAGCATTCAGCGCCAGAATATTGGTCTGGAACGCAATGTCCTCGATCGTCTTGATAATCTTGCCGATCTCCGACGATTTCTTGCCGATCTCATCCATCGCTGAAATCATCGACTTCATCTGCTCGTTGCAAACCTGGGTTTCCTCACCGGCCTCATTGGATTTGTCACGCGCTTCCGCCGCATTCTGTGCGGTCTGCTGCACCTGATCCAGAATTGCTGCAACCGTTGCCGCCAGCTCTTCAACCGAAGCAGCCTGCTCGGTAGCACCCTGCGACAACGCCTGCGCGCCGGAGGACATCTGCTCGCTTCCTGCTGTCACCTGATCGGCAGAAGCATTGATCTGGCTGAGTGCACTGCTCAATCTGCGGTTCATCTTGCGGATTGACAGCAGAACGCCTTCGAACTCTCCAACGTAGCTCTCTTCCGCTCTGGTTTTGATCGCGAAATTTCCGCTTGCCATCTCTTCCAGGATGTATTTCATATCGGTAACAATCCGGTTGAGGGTCTGGGTCATCTCCATAAATGTCCTGGAAAGGACGCCAATTTCATCCTCGGATGAAACCTGAAGCTGAACGTTCAGCTTGCCGGCTGCAATATCCCTTGCAGCTGACACGATGCCATCTACCGGCCCAAGCACTCTCCTGAGCAGAAGAATGATGGTGAAAATAATCAAAACGAGTGCAAGCGCTGCAAGCGCTACCATCCAGAAAGTTGTGACGACGATAGATTCGTTAATATCTTCTGTCTCTACCGCTGTCAGCGACCACCATGTTTTGTCCGCAGCTTTAAGCGGGGTGAAAAACCGGGTAACCTTCCGACCGTCCTCACGGGTCGTCTCGATCTGGAAAGCCTCGCTCTGTTTCATCATGCTCAGCATGGCAGAGAGTTCCTCGGTGTCCGGGGTAAAGTCCGCGAGCGTCTGGCCGCTTCCCGCAGTAGGGTCGCTGTCGTAGATAACCAGCCCTGAGCTGTCGAAAATGGTAGCATACATGCTGGGATAGGTCTCACTGGTGGTATCAATCCGGTCAAAATTCCTGATCCGGATGTCAGCCGAGATAACACCCCATATCTCATTGTTATAAACAATCGGGCTTGCATAAGAAACGATCTGATCCCCATTATATTCATATGGACTAGTCACAGACGGGATTTTGGAGGTCATCGCAAGCTGATAGTCATCCAGCGCTGAATAGCTCTGGTAGGTACCCAGGGAAGGGATTTTTCCATCCCCAATCGTTTCAGATGCATAAAAGCTGTAATCGCGTATATTGCTCTGGAATTTATATGGCTCGAACATAACACCTATGCCGACTATATCCTGGCTGGATATTGCGCCTGTACGAGCGGTTTCACGCAGATAAAGCTCGATGTCATAAGTGATAGGATTGAGTACTGCGTTGTAAATCTGGCTCTGGCAGAGCGCAATCGCCGCAGGGTCAGTTGGGACTGTGACCTGTGCCTTATCCGCAGTTTTTGCGGAATCGTACGCCCGCTGCAGATAGCTCTGCATATCTGCCACAACCGTTTCCGCCTCATCCAGAATGGATTGTATCTGCATGGAATTGTACTTGGAAATCGCCATCAGTTCCCCATAGGTCGCAGTCGAAATCGCCGCTTTGGACAGAGAAATCGTGATTGCAATCAGAATGACCAGAATCACCGTTAGAACGCTGCCGATCGTCAGGGCGAGCTTTGGCGCCAGCTTCAGTTTTTTTAACATCGTTAAGCCTCCTCTAAAATATATCTGCAAAAAACACCGCTTACGAAATCATGCTGCCCTCTCTCTGCGAGCGACGAAGTTTGAACTTGGCCACGAGATTCTTGAGCATCTGCGCCTGCTGGGAGAGTTCTTCACTTGCTGCCGCACTTTGCTCTGCTGTAGCAGAGTTTGTCTGCACAACGCTGGAAATCTGATCCACCCCGACTGTAACCTGCTCGATCGCATTAGACTGCTCCGCAGCCGCAGCTGCGATCTGATCTACGAGATGGGAAACTGTCTGTGCGCTTTCCACTACTTTGGAAAGCGACTCTGCTGTATCGTTCGCAATCTGTGTCCCCTTATGTACCGCTTTGACCGAGCCTTCGATCAGCGCCGAAGTGCTCTTGGAGGCCTCTGCCGATTTGCTCGCCAGGTTGCGCACCTCATCCGCAACAACCGCGAAGCCTTTTCCTGCCACCCCCGCGCGGGCAGCCTCTACCGCAGCGTTCAGCGCCAGAATGTTGGTCTGGAACGCGATATCCTCGATCGTTTTGATGATGTTCCCAATCTCGGTCGATTTGTGTTCGATCTCGTTCATCGCCGAGATCATCTCCTGCATCTGCCGGTTGCAGACCTCGGTTTCCTTGCCCGAATCGATCGAACGGACGTGGGCCTCTTCCGCGTTCTGGGCGGTTTCCCGCACCTGGCGCAGGATGTCGGCAATGGTTGCGGCCAGCTCCTCTGTGGAAGAAGCCTGTTCGGTCGTCCCCTGTGAGAGCGCCTGTGCGCCTACCGAAACCTGCTCCGAACCGGAAGCAACCTGCTCGGCACTCCCGTCGATCCGCAGCAGTGTAGCCGTGAGCTGCTCCATAATCTTGTACATCGAAGCCGCAAGGGGCTGGAAATCTCCAATGTATAAATGTTGAGAATTGCTCTCAATCTCAAAGTTTCCATCGGCCATCTCACCGAGTCCCCAGCCCATGTCCGTGATGATATCGCGCGTGGTGGAAACAATCTTTTCGGTTGCCTCCGCGAGGATGCCTGTTTCGTCCTTCTTTTTGATCTGGGGAATAGGGGAATGCATATCCCCTTCTGCCAGTGCCCGCAGGCGGTCCGCACACTGTTTAATCGGCACCCCGATCCCGTTGGCCAGCCTGTATGCAATAACCGACGCCACAACCACCGAAACCAGCAGCAAAAGACCGGTGCAGATGATCGCGAGATTGGTGGAACCCAGAAAATCCGCCTGCGGCGCAGTGAGGCCGATGCTCCAGCCGTTGGTTCCCGCTGTTCCCGGGATAGGAGCATAGGCGGAAAATTTTCGGACCCCGTTGATTACATACGAGTCAAATCCGCTTTCCCCCTGCCGCATTTTGGTATGAATCTGTGCAAGCGATTTGAGGGAGGCGTCGCTTTGCGCCTCCTTCTCAATGTTCTGCACCATGATCGTCTCTATTGTGTTGTCAGCGATGGTCATTCCATCCGCATTGATCGCATAGGCGGCACTGTGCTCGCTGATATTTACTTTGGATACGATATCATTCAAAAAAGTTTCCGGCGGCACAAAATAGACCACCCCTACCACTTTGCTGCCCGGGACGCCGCCTTCCCAGAGCGGCGCAGACACAATAATCGAAATCTTTCCGGTGGTCCTGCTCAGGAGCGGGTCAGAAATACAGGTATTGCCCTGCATCGACTTGTTAAAGTAATCGCGGTCGGAATAGTCTGTACCGTCAAAAATGCTTTTTCCATCTGTACCGATGATATTGCCTCTTATAAATCCATGCGCTTCACACCACTGGTTGATGATCTCCTGTTTGGCTTGCGCACCCTGGGAAAAATCCGCCAGCCTTGCAACCGCGCCTGCATCTGTTGCAACATTCGCGTAGGAGATCAGCTCCTGCTCCACCCGCACCGCAGCGATCTGCGCGGTTTCACCCATCGTCTGTTCCAACAGCGTCCTGCTGCTGATATAGGTGAGGCTGACGCTTGTCAGGCCCAATATGGACAAAAGAACCAGTACCGTCATCAGCATATAAAAGAGTATCTTTCCCCGTATGCTTTTCATTGTAAATTCCTCCCCCGCGATGTCCTGCCTCGGGGATCTTTGCGACAATCGGAACACCGCTCTTTCCGCAAACAACTCCCAGCCTGCCAGCGCCGACAGGCGGCGTGCTCTTAAAATGGTTTTGTCTTCCAGCCGCAAGCTTTCCATTTTCAGCACCCGCACAGGCAAACAATCTGTTCTCTTGGGATTATAGCACATAGATGGGCAAAATAGCAATAGCGATTGCATAATTTGTTCAATCAAAACGATCATATAAGATAAAAAAACAGTAGAAAGTTACAAAATTATATATGATTTAACGCTTTCCAGCCCAGATAGGCTCCCAGAAAAAAACAGCGGCAGCGCCCCAGGTGGGAATCGCTGCCGCTTCCTTGCCCTTTCTGGGCGGAACTTTTGGAAAAAACCGTTGTCTGATTCTCCCAAAAGATGCAGAACCGCTCTCAAAGCCCTGGGAACCCGTCCGGTCCCACCGGATACCCATTGGTGGCCAGTTCGAGCCAGATGTAATTGATCCGCTTTCCTTCCGCCGACCGGGAGCCGTGTGGGGTGTTTGCTTCGGTATATGAGAGCGAACCCGGCCCCAGATCCTGCTCATCCCCGCCCGCAATGTAGGTGAACGAGCCATCCGGCAGGACGTAGTACCACTGCACCAGATGTTTATGGACATGTTCCCCGATGAAGGTGGGACCCATCCCCTCATTCCAGCCCATGCTCCAGCGGCCGCAGGCCCTGCCTTCGATAAGCAGACGGGATGTCACATTCGAGCCAGCATCCCCGGTGAACCCCTCGGTATACTGGACGCACTGGTCAAAATTGCGGAACCGCGGCAGCTTGATGCACCAGTTGGCCATCGTTTCCCGGTCGTAGTCGTTCAGGCCGCCTACGATGTGCAGGAAATGCAGGTCCTGCGCACCCGCATGGAGCGCGACCTTTTCCCGGTCGTAGTCAGGGACGAAGACCCCCTGCTCGATATTCCAGCTCTGGGTTTCGGTGCGGACAAAACCGGTCTGGTTGGTGAAGAAAAACATCTGGATTTTCTCGCGGAAGGGGAAGAGCGGCGGCTCCCAGACACAGCCCGCCTTCAGGGTGCATTCAAACAGTTTGGCTTCCTCGTTGGCTTCCGGCATCAGCGGCTGACGGGACAGACCATTTCCATCGAACCGGTGCTGGACCGAGCCCCCTTGCAACAGACGGATTTTACTCATATGATCCTCTCCTTTCCCGAATCTCTCAGTCATAGGCCCGGTTGAGCGTGTACCAAACATGATGGATGCGCCCATCCGGCCCGCATTCGAAACGGAACCGGCTCCCATGCGGGATGTATGCAATGTCCCCTTCTCTGAGCGCGGCCTCCTCCTCATCGACCCACAGGGTACAGCCGGCCTGTTCCAGGCAGAGGATAAACTGGTCATAGGTGGGGAGCATATCCTCCGCGACCTTCGAAGCGCCGGGCTGGGCCGGCCGGAACAGTCCCATGTTGTTCGCGCCCAGCTTCCGGTTCTCGATCAGCACGAACGCCCGGGTATTGGCGCCTTCCGCGTCGATGGTGCGCATCGTGTGTTCCCATGCCTGTGAGAACGGCCGGAAGCGCGGAAAAACCATGTGGCTCTTGCCGATCTGGTTACAGTCCTCCTCGTTCATCCGGCTGACAATCCGGATACATTCGAGAGGCTGGCTTCCCGCCTGAATGGCGACCTCCTCCCTGTCAAAATCCGGGACGAATAAAGACGGCTCGGTGATGCTGAACGCCTGTGTTGGGGTGGCCACATACCCGCCCGCTCCGAGGAAAAGGAACATCTGCGTCACTGCCGGACGCGGGAACAGGGGCGGCTTCCAGGCGTATCCGGCCTGTATGGTGCAGCGGAAGAGTTCTGCACGATCACAGGCCCCAGCGAGGACCGGGACCTCTTCGACCGGCCCCTGCTGGTTCCCGGCGGATTTTTTGCTGACCTGAATCATAAGCGAAAACCTCACTTTCTCAGCCGGACGCCAACCGTTTGTTTTTGGTGCCCGGACGTGGTATACTGTTAAGAACCCGTATTCACAACCATTCGACACCGCCTGAGCGGGTCTTTGGCTGGCCTGCCGCGTTGAAAAATCTTGCAATACACAAAGTATTGTCTGCGTTTTTTCGCCTTGCAGGGCAGCAAAATCCCTCGCCCATCCGGCATCCTCTGATTATGAATACAGGTTCTAAGACAATAAAATGATATGGAATCCATATAAAGGAGCGGAGTGTGGATGACCCAGCAGGACATCGAAATTTTTTTCGCGGTGGTGGAGAAGCGCAACCTTTCCAAAGCGGCCAGCGCCCTCTATATGTCGCAGTCCACCCTTAGCCATCGGCTGGGGATGCTGGAAAAAGAGCTGAATGCAACCCTGTTCATCCGCCACAAGGGGCACCGCACCCTTGAGCTGACCCCCTATGGACGGGACTTCGTGCGGATTGCCGAGCGTTGGATGGCGCTTTGGGCGGAAGCGCAGGACCTGCACACAATGCATGGGAGCCACACCTTCTATATCGGGGCGGTGGCCAGCCTGATCCAGTACCTGTTCCCCTATCTCCTGCAGGAAATCTTCCGGAAGGAACAGAGCCAGATCCGCCTGATGGTCAAGTCGATGCAGTCGGCCGCGCTCTACCCCGCGCTGGAAAACCGGGAGATCGACCTCGGATTTTCGGTGCTGCCGTCGTTTTACAGCAATGTCATCAACCAGCCGCTGCTCAGCGAAGAAAACGTGCTGATGGTGCAGAGCGGTTCCCCGCTGCCGCCGGGGGAATATGGGCCGGATGTCCATCCCAGCGAGCTGGACCCCACTAAGGAAATCCTGTTCCAGTACCATCAGGACTACCGGCACTGGCGCAACTACTGGTTCGGGTACTATGCCGACCCGGCGATCGGGCTGGGGGATGCGCTGCTGGTCAAGGACTTCTTCTCAACCCCCACCGACTGCTGGTGTGTTGCACCGGTCTCAATGGCGCTGGAAATCCAGCGTTCATGCAAGGTTTCCATCCACCGGCTTACCAACCCACCGCCGCCCCGCACCTGCTACCTGCTGACCCACCGGATTCCGCGCACTGGTTATGAAGCAAGCATGGAGCTGTTCATGGATTACCTGGACCGGTTTCTCCGGAACGAAGCGGCAGCGGGGCACCTTCAGATGCTCACCTGACCGCGGCGCGCAGCGCGCAGGTGGCCTCCACGTCGAGGGTGCAGATGCCGTCGCTGTCCCGGTTGACGGCCACTTTATACTGGTCGCGGGCCGCTTCGACCGAGACATACCCGTCCGCTACATCGTCGAGCACCTTTTCGGGCGGGCGGCGGAGCGGGTCCCCATAGCCGCCCGAGCCGGGCGTCAGCGCGACAAGGATTTCCCCCTTTTCCATCCGGTTGCCGGTGCTCTTGCCCGGGAGCCGGGTGCGCGCCCCATCCATCTCCCGGAAGAACGCGCCGGTCGCGCCATCCCTGCCGCCCTCCAGGCCATAGGGGGCGAACTTCTGCCGGTCGCCGGTTGCCTTGCACTGGATACCGTCGAGCAGCATCTCAAATTCGCGGTCGATCCCAAGCCCTCCGCGGAACTCGCCTGCCCCGCCGCTGTCGGTGCGCAGGCTGTACTTTTTAATCATGAGGATCGGGAATTCGGTCTCCATCGCCTCGATCGGCATGTTGGAGGTGTTGGTCATGTGGACCTGCACCGCGCTCAGACCGTCGGCGTGCCTGCTCGCGCCCGAACCGCCTGCAATCGCCTCGTGGCAGATCAGGGTATTGCCCGGATGGCGCGGGTCCTCCCGGGTGAACACAGTGGTCTGACAGGTACTGTTGCAGCCTGCGAGCACCCGTTCGCTGGCGACCTCGGCCAGCGCGCCGAAGATCACATCGGGCAGCCGCTGGGCCGCGTTGATCGTGAGCCCCAGCGGGGCCGGGTCGATCGGGTTGACCAGCGAACCTTTTGGCGCGACCACCTCGAATACCCGGAAGATGCCGCTGGTGGCGGGGATATCCGCGCCGAACAGTGCCTTGAGCGAATAGAAGCAGGAGGCGAGCAGGGTGTTGTACGAGATGTTCAGCGGCGCCTTGAGCTGTTTGCAGGTTTTGCTGAAATCAAAGACGATGCTGTCGCCCGAGATGCGGATATCCACCGAGATGGTCTGCGGGTCAGGGCTGTTGTCGCCGCCGTCGTCCAGATAGTCGGTGTAAGAGTAGACCCCGTCCGCCACACTGGCGATCGCTGCCCGCAGCCGCCGCTCCGAGTAGTTTTGCAGCTCCTCCATACAGGCGGTCAGCCGGCTGCCATATTTGGCGAACGCCTCCTCCATCCGGCGCGCGCCCACCCGATTGGAGGAAATCTGGGCGGTCAGGTCGCCCTCCCGCTCCTCCCGGACGCGGGTGTTGCCCAGCAGCAGCTGGAACACATCCTCGTTGAGCTTCCCTTCGTTGCAGATGCGGATCACCGGGATACGGATGCCCTCCTGGAAGATGCTGTCAGCGTAGCTGGAGGTCGAGCCGGGAACCATGCCGCCGATGTCCGAATGATGGGCCATATTGACCACCCATCCGATGATTGCGCCGTCCCCAAAGACCGGCATTGCCACCACGATGTCGGGCAGATGGTTGCCGCCGCCGTGATAGGGGTCATTGCCGATGAACATATCGCCCGGACGGATTTTGGCCCGGTCGAAATGCTGGTAGATATAGGGGATAAAGGTGAGGAAGGCGTTCAGATGGATCGGCAGATAGTCCGCCTGCGCCACGAGATCCCCCTCCGGGCCTACCACCGCGGCAGAAACGTCCCGCCGCTCCTTGATGTTGGTGGAATAGGCGCTCTTGATGATCGAAAGGCAGGTTTCCTCCGCGATCGAGAGCATCAGGTTCCCCACGATTTCGACTGTAACCGGATCGACCGGACTCCGCTTTGTGCTCACTGTTCCTCGCCTCCCTTGTAATTGACATGCAGATTGAGGTACCCGTCGGTGAAGATGCTCCAGTGGGGCGGGATGACGGTTGTGCAGTCCATCTGCTCAATGATCATCGGGCCTTCCGCCTGCAGGCCGGGGACAAACCCGTCGCGGTGATAGACCGGCGTGGAGATGTAATCCTTCTCCCCGACAAACAGTACCTGCCGGATCTCCTGCGGCGCAGGCAGAGCCGCATCCGGCTCGAGCGGCTTGCAGACCAGAGCGGGTTTTTCGACCTCTCCGACCGCAGACAGCCGGAAGTTGACCAGCTGCACATGGAATGCCTCGTTGCTGTACCCAAAATTTTTCTCGTGCGCCGCATGGAACTGCCGGATTGCCTCCCCGAGAATCTCCTCAGTGACCGCAGGCTCCCGCAGCGGGATGTTGATTTCGTAGTTCTGCCGCTCATACCGCGCGTCCACCGAGGCGGAGAAGCTGCGCTGTGCGGCGGGGATTTTTTCCCGGTCGAGCAGGTCGCTGCCCTCTTCGATCATCTCCTGCAAAACCGCGTTGATCGCGGGGATGTTTTCGGGTTGGGCGAGCATGATGCGGGAACGTGAGAGGTCGAACCGGGTGTCGGCCATCAGAAGCCCGAGGCTGCAAAGGGTGCCGGGGTTGGGCGGAATCAGGACCTTCCGGATGCCCAGTTCCTCCGCGACCTCGCAAGCATGGAGCGGACCCGCGCCGCCAAATGCCATGAGTGCGAAGTCACGCGCGTCGTAGCCGCGCTCCACGCTGACGATCCGGATGGCGCGCATCATGTTTGAGTTCACGACGCTGATGATCCCGGCAGCGGCTTCCGGAAGGCTCAGGGAGGAACGGTCGCAGATGCAGGTCTGGATCGCCTGTTTCGCAAGCTCCAGATCGACCTCCATCCGCCCGCCCAGAATCTTCTTCTGGTTGAGCTTGCCGAGCAGGATGTTGGCGTCGGTGACACACGGGTTGACGCCCCCGCGCATATAGCAGGCCGGGCCCGGGGTCGCGCCCGCGCTCTGCGGCCCCACCTTGAGGGCGCCGCCCTCGTCGATCCTGGCGATCGAGCCGCCGCCCGCGCCCAGCGTGATGATGTCGATCATCGGGATACGGGCCGGATAGCCTTCGACCAGCCGTTCGTTGCTCAGTTGGGGCTTTCCGTCCTCAATCAGGCTGACGTCGATGCTGGTGCCGCCCATGTCGAAGGTGATGATGTTCGGCAGGCCGCACAGCCCGCCCAGATAGGCTGCGCCGATCACGCCTGCCGACGGGCCGGAAACCGCGGTCTTGATCGGACAGTCGATCGTTTCGCTGATCGAGATGATCGAGCCGTTCGACTGGGTGACATACGGGCTGACCTTGACCCCGACCTTTTTGACCGATTCCTCGAAGTGACGGACATACTCCTTCATGACCGGTCCCAGGTAGGCGTTCAGGGCGGTGGTGCTCATGCGGGAATACTCCCGGAACTCGTGGACCAGCTCGTGGGAAACCGAAACGTAAGCCTCCGGAAAATGCTCCCGGATCAGCTCCTTGAGGCGGTTTTCATGGACCGGGTTGAGGTAGCTGAACAGGGTGCAGACCGCGATTGCCTGTACCTTTTGTTTTTTCAGATAGCGGATCACCCGGATGGCAGCCCGCTCGTCGAGCGGGGTTTTGACCGAGCCGTCGCAGAGGATGCGCTCGGGTACCTCGCATTTCAAACCTGCGGGGACGATGCTCTGTGCCTTGGGGCGGAGCAGGTCGTAAAGATTGGGACGCTTCTGCCAGCCGATCTCCATCAGGTCCTTGAGGCCCTCGGTGGTGATGATCCCGATGCGCGCGCCCTTCTTTTCGATCAGAGCATTGGTTGCCACTGTGGTACCATGCGCCAGGTAGGAAATCTGCTCCGCCTGCATTCCGAGCAGTCCAAGCAGCGTCTCGATGCCGGTTACGATCGCCTGGGACGGGTCCTGTGGGGTGGAACTGAGCTTGTAGTTGAAAATCTGCTCGGTTTGGGTGTTGAACACGGACAGGTCGGTAAAGGTACCGCCAACATCCACACCTATCATGTAACTCATGGCTGTATCACCTTTCTTTCCATCTTGAAATCCTGTTTCATATCTGCCGCCCTCCGTTCGGGGAGCTTTTTTACTTGCAACATGCGCTTCACAGGAGAACGCGTTGCGTACCCTGTGGGGTGCGCTCAAAGGCTCTGCCTTTGGAAACCGCAGCCTTTGAACAGGCTGGCGAAACGTTGTAATGGATATGAAACAGAGGGGGTTCTTCCTGATTTTGGGCGCAAAAAGCGGAGGCCGACGCAGCAGCCGACCTCCGCCGGTGCAAAACTCGATCTTTCAACAGAGTTTTTGTCCCATTGTCTGGTTATCCAGTCAGGATTTCATTGCTGCCGCATAGGCGATCAGCTCCGGATCGTTGAAGAAGGATTCTTCCTCAAGCTGGGTATAGAATCCCTGCATGTTTTCGATCCACTCGTTGCGGTCGATGTCGAGGAAGACTGCGCCTTCTTCGATCATCGTGGGGCGGTATGCTTCGAACTCCGCATAGCATTTTTCGTTGTACTCGTCCGCAGCCTCCTGCGCGCAGTCAAGCATGATCTGCTGCTGCTCGGGGCTGAGCGAGAGAAACGCCTCGTTTGACATGACGATGCAGTCGAGCGGGTACTGGAAGTTGACTTCCGCGATATAGGGCGCATAGAGGTGGAACTTGGAGGTTGAGAACGACTCGCTGCTCGTCTCGCCCGCATTGACAACCCCCTGCATCAGCGCTTCGGGATACTCGTTAAAGCCGATCTGGTTGACGGTGCCGCCCCAATACTGGAACATCTTCGCCTGGAGCGGGATGTTTGCGACCCGGAATTTTTTTCCTTTGAGATTTTCCGGATGGGTGATGTCCTCGGTGGAGATCAGCACGCGGGGCAGACGGACAAACTCATAGTTCAGGACCTTGAGGTTCGCGTCGTTTGCGAGTGAATCCAGCATCCCCTGTCCCTTTTCAGACGCCATGAATTCAAGTACCGAGTCCGCATCCTCGAACAGGAACGGGACCGACAGGATGCCGAGGTCGTTGCACCAGGTGGAATAGGAGTCGAGCGCGGTGGCAACGCCGCCCTGGTTGTTTGCCATCGTCGCTTCGATCTGTGCGGTGCCGTTGCCGAGCTGGCTGGCCGGATACCATTCGCAGACTACCGCGCCGTTGGTGCGCTCGGTGACATTGGCGCAGAACTTTTCCATCACAACGCTGCCGAGCTTGTCCGGCGCGCTCGAGTTGCCGAATTTCAGCGTAATCGGTTTTTCCGGTGTGGGGCCTGCTGCCTCAGGCTGGCTGGCCGGAGCCGGCTCACTGGGTGCAGCCGCCGAGCTGGCGGGCTGGCTGGGAGCCGGTGCGCTGCTCGCGCTCGAGGAACCGCCGCAGCCGCTGAGGGCGGCGCCTGTTAAGCAAAGTGCCAACAACAGGGATAGTGCCTTTTTCATAAGAATATCCTCCTTTATGATTGGGTCTTGAAAATGGGTGCTTTGTGTTTTACATCAATCCCAACAGGGACGGGACTGCGGTGGAAAGCGCGGGGATATAGGTGAGCATCAGCAGCAGGACCGCAAGCGGGATCAGCAGCCAGAGTGCAGGCCGCAGCGCCTTCTCAAAGCTGACGTTGCAGCATTTGCAGGTGGTGAACAGCGCCGGGGCCATCGGCGGGGTGGTGCCTCCGATCATGGTGGTCAGCACCAGCACGACGCCCAGATGCACCAAATCGAATCCCATCTCAAGTGAAAGGCTCATGATGAACGGGGTCATCAGGATCAGGATCGAGCTGCCGCCCATGAAGCAGCCCTCGAACAACAGGATCGCATCCAGCGCGAGCAGCACCAGGAACGGGTTGCTCAGGCTCATCATACCATCCAGTAATTTGCCCATCAGGCCACAGGTGGTAATCATATTGTTGAAAATCTGCCCGGCGCCCATCATGAACAGGACCATCGTGGTGGTGGTCACTGAGGAGCGCAGGGTCTCCCAGAGGTTTTTAAACGAGAACCGGCGGTAGATGAGCGAAAGCACGACCACATAGACCGATGCCATCACGCCGCCTTCGGTAGCGGTGAACATACCGCCGCTCATGCCGCCCAGCAGCAGCGCCGGTGCACCCAGCGCCGGCAGCGCCTTCACACCGCTTTTCAGCGCGGCCATCAGCGGCTGTTTCGGGGTGGTCGGTGCGATTTCGGGGTTCCGCTTGGCCATGATATAGCACATAACCATCAGGCTGGCCCCCATCAGGACGCCCGGGAGGAAACCCGCCATAAACAGGGTCAGGATCGAGATCGAGGTCATCGACCCATAGATGACGAAGCTGATGCTCGGCGGGATAATCGGCCCAATGCCGGCGCTGGTTGCGGTGACCGCGGCGGAAAAGCCGTCGTCATAGCCTGCGTCGGTCATCGCTTTGACCTCGATCGCGCCAAGCCCGCCCGCATCCGCGATTGCGCTGCCGCTCATGCCCGCGAAGATCATCGACGCCAGCACATTGGCGTGTGCCAGGCCGCCGGTCCGGTGCCCCACGAGCGCTTTCGCAAAGTCAAAGATGTCGTCCGAGAATCCGAGCAGGTTCATATAGGAGCCGACAAAGATAAAGGTGGGGATTGCCAGCATGGTAAAACCAGCCATCGCGTTGGACATGGTATTCGCAAACAGGCTGAAATTGGTCGCTGTCTCAAAGCAGTAGAGTGCAGTGGTGGTCATCATCGAGAACGAGATCGGCACGTCCAGCAGCATCAGCACCAGAAACAGAATCAGATAGACCCAGATGCTCATATAATATCCCCTCCTTCTCTGGCCTTTTCATCCTGCACATAGATGCGGAGGATCTGGCTCAGGCAGACCAGCACGAGCAGAATCCCCATCACGATCATCGGCAGCGCATAGTAGTAGACACGTCCGAACGGGAGCCCGCCCTGCGGCACCGCCTTAGCCTGTACCCGGTAGAGCCGAAGCCCGCCTTCTACCATCAGCACGCTGACCATCCCGCCCAACAGATAGGCCAGCGCATTAACCGCCTTTTTCACCTGTCCCGGCAGGAAGCGCAGGAAAAATTCCACCTGTGCGTGGCCGTTCTGACGGGTCACCACCACCGCACCGAGCGCCGCAAACCAGACCATAGCGGCTGTGACGCCCTCCTCAATGCCGAAGATCGGCGCCTTGAAAAGGGTGCGGCGGAAGATCTGGACCGCCAGCGCAGACATCAGCAGCCCCAACAATGCCGCTGCAATCCGCCACGCAAATTCCACCACCAGATCAATCAGGTCGCAGTAGCGCAGCAACAGCTTTTTGGTGTTCACTCGTATCATCTCCCTTTCGTTTTTATCGCGGCGAACAGTTTCACCAGCCTTTTTCAAAGGCTGCGGTTTCCAAATTACAAGAGAAAAAACTTCCTGCGGATGTGAAGCGTCCCCTAGCCGCTCAGGCCGTTGTCTTTCAGCCACGCGACATTCTTGCGCAGCGCCTCATCAGGGTTGAGCAGGTAACGCTTGTCATTGATCTCGAACGACAGGATACCGGTATATCCATTTCGTCGGATCTCCTCCAGATAGCGTGCCATCGGGAAGCTGCCGTCCCCCAGGGCAACATGCGCGCCCGGCCCGTCGGTGAAATGGATGTGGCGCAGGTCGCTGCCCAGATTTTGAAAATACTCGTCAACCGACTCGTCCATATAGTTCATCACGCCGATGTCCATCATGCTTTTCAGGAACGGGGAGTTGACCTCCCGGATCATCTGCGCTGCCTCCCGGCTGGTATTCACCAGATTGGCTGTGGTCGGGGTCAGCGGTTCGATGGTGATGACGACGTTGTTCTCCTGCGCGGTATCCGCCAGCTCCTCAAGGGATCTGCGGCTGTGCGCCCATGAGATCTCCCTGCTCTGGTTATGGTACCCGAATCCGGGGGAAACCAGCATGGTCTCGCAGCCCATCTTCCCGGCGATCCGCAGCGCCTTTTTCAGCATTCGGACGGTGCGTCGGCGGATTGGCTCCTCATCGATCGCAATATTCATCGGGTAGGCGCCCTGTGCCGGACAGAAACTGGACAGCTTCAGGCCGCGTTTCTGGCATTCGCAGATCACCTGCTCAACCAGCAGGTCGTCCACATCGTCCAGAAAGAAATGGGGCATCGCACCAAACAGCTCAATTTCCCGGAATCCAAACCGCTTTGCCGCATCCAGAAAACAGGTCAGCGGGAATTTGATGTAGTGGCAGTTCATCACCGCCAAACGGAACGGGGATTCCACCGGGATATACCGCGCTTGTCCGTTCATGTGTAACCTCCTCCTGCCTGCGGTCAGCTCCGGGGATAGCTGACCAGATAATCCCTCTCCTGCACATAGTGTTCGAACCAGATATAGTGAATATTCCTGCCCGGTTTGCACTGGAGCGAGTGGTCCAGGCCCGCCGGTACATAGCTGAAATCGCCGCTTTCCTGTTCCACTGTTTCCCCGTCCACCGTCAGGAGCATCTCGGTGTCCCCGAACGGGACATTCCACTGGGCAACCGCCGGATGGCCCTTTTCGAAGCACCCTTCGGGCTGGGTACTGTTCTCCGCAGACGCCTCGCCAACCCCCATCAGGACCCGGCAGAGCCGCTTGGTTGGGATGACCGAAAAGCTCCGGGAACTTGCGGATTTGCAGTCCTGGCAGTATTCGGTGCACTGGGACAGTCCCTTGAAGAACGGCAGCTTCATATGGAACGCGTGGAACCGTTCGAGGTCCGCAGGCTTCTGCTCCACAACAAACATCGTGTAGGTCATATCGGTTGCCGCGTGAAAGGTAAAATGGGAGTCCGGGTCAGCGACATAAAACGAGACCTCATCAATGCAGTACGCCCGCTCCGGGGTGATAATCGCGCCTTTGCCATCTGTCAGGCAGAACACCTGCAAGGTGTTTTCAACCATCTCCGGGCTGACCTGGCATCCTGCGTCCAGCCTGCACCGGTAGGCGCGCACCCCGCCTTGATAGCTGCCCGCCAGAAGCTCGGCCTGTCCGAACCCTTGTTTCATCTCCAGCCGGATCGCATCCTTTTTCACATACGAAATTGCCATTTTCTTTCCCTCCATTGCCGGTTTCTACTGCAAAGTGTGCAGATTCTGTTGTATCCCCCTCTGCTTTTGTTATTTTCATTGTAGCATGGAACGAATCAGAATAAAAATACTGTTTTTTCGCATTAAATAACGAAAATATTGAGACCTTTTTTATCCAGATATCCTGCTGCAAGGCCAGATGCGGTTTTCCACGCCCATCCCTTTTCATAATTTCCAAAAAACTGGTGTTTTCAGAACGCAAAAAACCCCTCGAAACCCGAGGTTTCGAGGGGTTTGGAGCTAGTGACCTGGCTCGAACAGGCGACCTGCGCATTACGAATGCGCTGCACTACCGACTGTGCTACACTAGCAAAGGATGCCTATTCAGTATAGCAGTTTCGCTGCCGGACGTCAATATCTTTTCGGCAAAATTCTCCCGGATCCAAAAAAACCGTCTCTTCACAACATTTCTCTTTTTTATTCCCTCCAAAATTTCACAAAAATTATGCCAATTCCTATTGACGGGCAGGGGGATACGCTATAAAATAAGCCTTATGACCAAACGGTTTCAAATTCCTATGCGGTTTTGGAGCCACTTCTATCCTATCAAATCCTTATGGAGGTAGCGCTATGCTGCTCGCAATCGACATCGGCAACACCAATATGGAATTTGGGGTCTTCAGTGGGAATGAGATCATTGCTTCGTTCCGCCTGGTCACCAACCGCGATATCACTTCGGATGAGATTGGGCTGTTTACCAGCCAGTTCTTTCAGGAGAACAGCCTCGACCGCCGGGACATCAACGACATTGTGATCGCTTCGGTCGTGCCCCAGGTGATGTACTCGATCACCAACGCAGTCAAAAAATACTTTTATAATAAGGTACCGCTGATCGTGGGGGACAACCTCCCCTTTGACATTGTGAACTGCTACGACAATCCGCGGGATGTGGGCGCCGACCGTCTGGTCGCTGCGATCGCTGCATATAAAAAGTATGGCGGACCGTTGATCGTGGTCGATTTCGGCACCGCTACCACCTTTGATGCAATCGGTCCTGCGGGGGAGTACCTCGGCGGCGCCATCTATCCGGGCATCAAAATCTCGATGGACGCGCTCTTCACCAAAGCGGCCAAGCTCCCGCGGGTCGAACTGGTGCGCCCCGCGTCGGTGATCGGGCGCAATACCGTCACCAGCCTCCAGTCCGGGGCGGTCAACGGATATGTCGGGGCGGTCCGCAACATTGTCAGCCTGATGAAACGTGAGATGGGCGGTGACGTGCGGGTCGTCGCCACCGGCGGGCTTGCCAAACTGGTCGGGGACGAAACCGACATCTTCCTCGCGATCGACCGGTCGCTCATGCTCGACGGGCTTTATCTCCTCTATGAATCCTACCAGAAAAAACAGGGGCGGATGGCCCCCTGACAACTGTTTTAACGCAAATGGATACCATTGTGGGAGCTATGGCCCTAGCCTTCCGAAGGCGCTTTATTTGTTTAACAAATATTCCCGTTTGTATAAATTCAGCTAAAAACAACAAAATGCCCGCTGATTTCATCCATCCTGCGGGCGTTTTACAACTCTTTTTGGGAATTTGGGCAGCAAAAAAGCGGTTGCTGGCACAACCGCTTTTTATTGTGTTGAGTGTTGCAAGGCTGATCAGACCCTACGATTTTGAAACTGATTTTTCAGGAGGGTTTCGGGCCGTTTACCGTAGCCCTTAACCTTGATTACATTATATCCTGTCACGCCTCTGAAATCCTCCTTTTTCGGTTACAAAGTGGTTACAAAACGGTAACAGTTGCGAGCCAAAAATAACAAACCGGTAACAAGCTATCCGCGTAGGAGCATTCCCGCCTTTTCAGCTGATATAGTCCTCAATTAAGGCGGTAAGCTTCTGGTAATTCTCCACCCGGACCCCCCGCTCCAGTTCTTTCCGATCATATTCAGGGAGCGACTGCACATAAACATCAAACACAAGGTCCGGCTCGACCAGATCATCCGTAAAGACTGCGAGTTTTCCATCATAGGTGCGCAGCAGATATGGGTAACCGGAGGTATCCCTATGGGCAGGAGGCCGTGGTTCGCTGGAGGCGGCCAGCTCGGGCGGGGCTTCCACCGGGGATGCATGCGCCGCCGCAATCGTGATGATCGAGACCAGCACCACGCCGATCAGGGTAAGTAATATTGCATTTCTCATGGGGAACACCTCATCCATAATAGAATCCGAACACTCTTTGGAAGCCTGTGGCAGCGCTGTCCCGCATTACATATCCCATAGGCATCCTATAACATGCGGGGAAACACTTGTTGCTGGAAAACAACCTGCTCCTCTTTGAAACTGGCAGAAGCCGCCTAACCGCTTTCACGATACAGCGGCTGAACCTATTTTTGACGAGGTTTGGATGAAATATACAACCGGGCAACTTTTCCATTATAATATGGGCATTTCCCCGAAATTTCGTTTAAAAAATGGTAACACTTTATCATGGAAGTATGTTATACTATAATGGTTATTAAAGACCCCAGCCTTTTGGACAGGAGGAGATTCCTTACCGATGAGTGCTCACAAAAAACGACGTTCGGCCGGCAGTATCGTTGCCGCAGCGTTCGGGAACTTTTTCCGGTTTATCGCTGCGTTGATTATGGTCATGATTATTACTGGCTGTATTGTTGCATCGGTGCTGACCGTCTACATCCTGCGCTATATCAACGCGGATGAGCAGATCACGCTGGATGATGTGACGATGAAATACACCTCTATTATCTATGCGGGAGACGAGATCGACCCTGAAACCGGTTTGCCCAAGGAACTACAGCAGCTCCAAACCGCAGAAAACCGCATCCCGATCAAAGATTACTCAGAGATCCCAAAACATATGGTGGACGCGCTGGTTGCGATCGAGGACAAACGGTTCTGGGAACATCACGGCGTTGACTGGAAACGTACGATTGGCGCGACCGTCAACCTGTTCCTTCCCTCACGCGCCTCGTTCGGTGGCTCGACTATCACCCAGCAGCTGATTAAAAATATCACCGGCGATGATGACTACCGCATCGAGCGCAAGGTGCAGGAGATTTTCCGCGCCCTCAAGCTCGAGCAGCACTATTCCAAGGAGCAGATTGTCACCGCCTATCTCAATGTGGTGTTTTTCTCCAATCACGCCTACGGCGCCAAAGCGGCGGCAAACACCTATTTCGCCAAGGACCTTTCGGACCTTTCGCTCGCTGAGTGTGCGTCGATCATCGCGATTACCAACTACCCTACCTATTATAATCCTCTGCTCTATCCGGAGCACAACAAGGATCGTCAGGAGGACATCCTCTGGGAGATGCTCGATCAGGGGCGGATCACCCAGAAGGAGTATGAAGACGCAATCAACGAAGAACTGGTGTTCCATACCGAGGTCGCACAGGCGCAGGTTTCGCCGGTCTACAGCTATTTTGTGGACCATGTGATTGAAGAGGTCATCGACGACCTGATGAACGAGTATGGCTACACCTATGAAACCGCCCAGCAGATGGTCAATGGCGGCGGCCTGCGCATCTATACCACCATTGACACCCAGATGCAGGACTGGGTCACCCAGTATTACAGCGATGCCGCCAACTTCCCCGCAGTGGGCAATGCGACCTATCCGCAGTCTGCCTGCGTCATCACTGACCCGAACGGCAAGGTGCTTGCCATGGCGGGCGGCATCGGCGAAAAGAAGGGTATGCGCGAATTTAACCGCGCAACCGGAATGACCCGCCAGTGCGGTTCGTCGATCAAGCCGATTGCCGCCTATCTGCAGGCGATTGAAAACGACATTGTCACCTGGTCGACCAAGCTGGATGATACCCCGGTGAAATCCAGTGCCAAGGCCGCGGGCGGCGAGGAGGAAAATGACGAGGAAAGCCTGAAAAATCTGGTGGGCTGGCCGGTCAACCACTACCGCACCTATCTCGGCCCGATCACGATTGATGAGGCGATCCAGCGTTCTACCAACACCATCCCGGTCAAACTGGTTGAGCTGGTCACCCCGCGCAAGGTGTTCGATTTCCTGCACGACAAGCTGGGAATGGACTCTCTCGTGGACCGGTATGTCTCGAATGGCGTGGTCTTTTCGGACGTGGATCTCTTCCCGATGGCGCTCGGCGGCCTGACCAACGGCGTTTCCCCACTGGAAATGGCGGGCGCTTACCAGATTTTCGCCAACGGCGGCTATTTCACCAAGCCATATTCCTATACGCAGGTGCTCGATGCGACCGGTGACCTGATCCTTGAGAAGGACACCACCCCGCGCCGGGTGATCTCGGAGGAAACCTCAACCATCATTAACAAGCTGATGCAGCGGGTCACCGGAGGCCCGTACGGAACCGGTACGACCGCCCGCTTCCAGCAGGTGCAGGGCATCCCGGTTGCAGGCAAGACCGGTACCACCGACGATGACCGCGACCAGTGGTTCATGGGCGTTACCCCTTATTATGTTACTGCGGTCTGGCTCGGCTTCGATACTCCCGAGCGGATCACCTACTACAGTTACCCGCCGCCGATTATCTACCGCCAGCTGATGGAGCCGCTCCATCAGAACCTCGAACCAAAAGATTTCCCGATTTCCGACCTGGTTGAGGAAAAAACCTATTGTGTCGAGAGCGGCGGTATCGCGGGAGGCGAATGCACGACCGTGGCGACCGGCTGGTACAAAAAGTCCTATGACGGCGGCCCCTGCAATGCGATGCATGGGAGCAGCTCGATCAATCTGGATGATGACGACCGCTCCACTGTCAAGCGCCCCAATCGGCGCAAAACCCGGAGCGGACTCAATATTATTGACAACGATGACTAAATGAAAAGTATACGCCGGGCTGATGTATTTCCTATCCAGCCCGGCGTATGTTTTTTACATTTTGCAATTTTTTATTATAATTATACAAAAACTATGATACGTTTTTAACAATTTAAAAAATCGAAATTTGTCGATTGTTACAAATCCTTTCTTTTTCCACAAAATTTTTGATTTTTTTTGAGATTCTATGTAACTTATTCATAAAATAGAAACAAATACAAAATCTAAGATGTGTGGAGGAGAATGTATGGAATTATCGCTTGACATGTATCAAACCGTAGCACTGGCCGTTATCTTTTATTTCCTGGGATGCTACATAAGGAAAAATGTATCTTTTTTCAGCAAGTTCTGTATCCCCGCTCCGGTCATCGGCGGGCTGATCTTCGCTCTGATCAACCTCGGGCTGAGGACGAGCGGTGTGCTCGTCCTCAACCTGACCGACACCCTGCAGAGTGTCTTTATGACCGTATTCTTCTGCAGCATCGGTTTCACCGCGAGCTTCCGCCTGCTGAAAAAAGGCGGTGTCCAGGTGTTCATCTTCCTGGCGGTTGCCATCGTGCTGGTTGTGCTCCAGAATGTGCTGGCTGTCCTGCTGGCAGGTGTGTTCAATCTTGATCCACTGCTTGGCCTCTGCACCGGCTCGATCCCGATGGTCGGCGGACACGGCACTGCCGGTTCGTTTGGACCGCTGTTTGAAAACGATCTGGGTGTGCTGGGCGCAAACACTGTCGCAATCGCTTCCGCCACCTTTGGGCTGATCGGTGGCAGCCTGATCGGCGGCCCGATCGCCAACCGGCTGATCGTCAAGCGCGGCCTGAAACCGGTTTGCAACCAGTATTCCGAGCAGGAGGAAACCGTTCTGGAAGAGGTTCTTCCGGAAGTCCATGAGGTAGATACCGACCGGTTTATGAATGCAATCGCGATCCTCTTTATCGCGATGGGCATCGGTTCGATCGTCTATAACTTCTTTAAAAGCATCAATCTCACCTTCCCGACCTATATCGGCGCAATGCTGATCGGTGCGCTGATCCGCAATGTCTGCGACCTGAAAAAAATGAGCCTCCCCGAACGTGAAATCGAGGTTTGCGGCTCGGTTGGCCTGTCGGTATTCCTCGCAATGGCGTTGATGTCCCTGCGGCTCTGGGAGCTGGCGGCGCTGGCACTTCCGCTCGTCGTAATGCTGCTCGCACAGACACTCCTCATGGCTGTTTATGCAACCTTTGTCACCTTTAACGTGATGGGGCGCGATTATGAGGCTGCTGTCCTCGCTGCCGCAAACTGCGGATTCGGTATGGGCGCAACCCCCAACGCAATGGCAAATATGCAGTCGGTCTCCTCGAAGTTTGGCCCTGCACCCAAAGCGTTCTTTATCGTCCCACTGGTCGGAAGCCTGTTTATCGACTTCTTCAACTCCGGCATCCTGACCATCTTTATCAACGTCCTGCACTAACCTTGTCCCCCCTTCCGGATCGGCTGTTCCTTTGTGTCAGCCGGTCCTTTTTCTTTTTTTACCCATCCTTTTTTTGTTTTTGCCTTGCTCTCATGCCGCTCTTATATTATACTGGTTATACTGAACTGTAATGTAGAAAGGTCGTTTTAACAAACCTCTATCTTGCAATAGCTGACGGATGATTTTTGATAGTGATATACTTTGCTCATACCAATTCGACAAATCGGGATTTACGAAGGATGAATGGATATGGAAATTTTAGAGCAGGAGATTGCAAAGATTGAGGCATCTATTGACGAATATGATGAGGCCGATACACTTATAATGTATGACAGTATAGACGCTATTACGAATGCGGGCTATCAATCGGAAGCAGTTGAGCCATTATTACAGCTGTTCGAACGACATCCTGTAGCCTATTTTGGCGATCCTGGTGCAATTGTGCATTTTATCGAACAATTCGATGGGGAATACGAAAACGCCCTTGCCGCATCCGTAAAAAGAACCCCAACGAGTACAACCGTTTGGATGCTGAACAGGTGCATCAATGCCGGGGCCCGTACAGAGGAATTTATGGATATTTTGAAAGAAATCACCGGAAGGGCAGATGTAGATAAAGGCATCAAAGAAAGCGCACAAGAGTATTTGGACTTTCAAGCAAATCGTTAGATTCTAAGCGGCTCACAGTGCGGCAGCAGTAAAAAAATCCAGAAAAACTTTCTTTTTCTGAATGAATACAGGTTCTAAAAGTTTCGTCCACCTTTTTAAAGGTGGCGGGGTCGAGGGGCGGAGCCCTCGAATGATCTGAGGAGGGAACACTTATGGCATTGGAAGATTATAAAAAAGCCCTGCGTCTGGGGCAAAAAGAGTACCGCAGCTGTGTTTCGCGCGGTGTCTACCCCTATCCGCAGGTATTGGACGACATCCTTGTCAACGCGCAAACCCGCGGGGAGGTCAGCCTGGGGCTGGTGGACCTGCCTACCGAGCGGATTTTCGGCACCAAGACCGCCGGACGGAAAACCGCTTTCGCACGCAATTTCATGCCCCTGCTCGAGGAGGACTCCGAGTTTGCCTCCAAATGGAGCGCCCTCTGTGACGCCCATCTGGAAGAGGGCATCCGCGATCCAATCAAGGCGTACGAGTTCATGAACCGGTTCTATGTGCTCGAGGGACATAAACGGGTGAGCGTACTGAAATATTTTGACGCGGTGTCGATCCCCGCAGTCGTGACCCGTATCCTGCCCACACCCAATGATTCAGTCGAAAGCAAAATCTACTACGAATTTCTGGAGTTTTACCACTATACCGGCATCAATTATCTCTGGTTCAGCCGGGAAGGATGTTTCCAGAGCCTGCTTGCCGCACTGGAACTGGATGCATCGCATGTCTGGGACGAAACCGAAAAACGGCAGTTCCGTTCGGCCTACATCAGTTTTTCCAAGGCATACGAGGCACGAAACGGCAACCTGCTGCCAATCACGACCGGCGACGCGCTGCTCACCTATCTGGATATCTACGGGTATCCCGCCCTTCTGCAAAGCACACCGAACGAGCTGAAAGCAAATATTGCAAAGGTCTGGGATGAATTCCTCGTGCTGGAAAATCAGAAGCCTGTCGACCTCTCCATGCAGCCCGCTGAAACGCCGCAGAAAAACCTGCTGCACAAGCTGTTCCTGTCGGCCGGACAATCCCATCTCAAAATTTCATTCGTCCACGCCAAGAGCACCGATGATTCGGGCTGGACCTACAACCATGAGATGGGGCGGCTTCATCTGGAACACGCCTTCCCCGGCCAGGTGGAGACCTGCTGTTTTGACCGCGCCAATGACCTTGGCGCAGACGAGCGGATCGCAGAGGCGATCGACGCGGGAAGCCAGGTAATCTTTACCACCACGCCGCGCCTGATCGGTGCAACCCTGAAAGCGGCTGTCGAACATCCGGAAATCCGGTTCCTCAACTGCTCGCTCACCTTCGCCCATCCGTCGATCCGCACCTACTACGGAAGGATGTACGAGGCAAAATTCCTCACCGGGGCGATCGCAGGCGCACTCACCGAAAACGGGAAGATCGGTTATATCGCCGACTATCCCATCTACGGGATGGGGGCGAACATCAACGCTTTCGCGCTCGGCGCAAAGATGGTCAATCCGCGCGCAAAGGTCTATCTGGAGTGGTCAACCGTCGAGGGGCGGGATGTCCAGCGGGCATTCCAGGAAAAGGGGATCAGCATCATCTCCAACCAGGATATGGTCCGTTCCCCGAACCCTTCCCGGCAGTTTGGACTGTGCCATGTGGATGGCGATAAATTGACCAGTCTCGCGCTCCCAGTCTGGCAGTGGGGAATCTTTTATGAGCGGATTGTCCGCAGTATCCTGGATGGATCGTGGAAATCGGAAGCATCCCCCAATTCCACCCGCGCGATCAACTATTGGTGGGGGATGTCCGCCGGGGTGATCGACGTATTCTACTCGCGCACCCTCCCGATCGGCACACTGCGGCTGATCGAACTGCTCCGCCGGACGATCACCACCAGCGATTTCAACCCGTTTGCTGGGATACTCTATTCGCAGTCGGGCATGATACAAAAAGACCCCAACAACTGCCTGGCCCCGGACGAAATCATCCGGATCGACTGGCTGGCAGACAATGTGGTTGGCTCGTTCCCTGATCTTGCATCGCTCACCCAGTCGGCCCGCGATCTTGTCCAGATTCAGGGCGTGATCGGGAAGAACCTCCCGTCCAGCCAGAAAAACGGAAAGGAATTGGGAGGGCAGCGATGAATATTCTCGCAATTGCCGATCAGGAAAGCCGGTCGCTCTGGGATTATTATGAGCCGAGCAAACTCGAAGGGGTAGACCTGATCCTCTCCTGTGGGGATCTCAGCCCCAAATACCTGCTTTTCCTCGGGACGTTCTCTCCCGCGCCGATCCTCTATGTCCACGGCAACCATGACGATTGCTATGCTGCCGAACCGCCGGTCAACTGTATCTGTGTCGAGGACCGGCTCTATGTCCATAAGGGGGTGCGCATCCTTGGGCTGGGCGGTTCGATGCGGTATAAGCCGGGGACCAACCAGTACACCCAGCGCCAGATGGACTGGCGGGTGCGCAAGCTGTGGTTTCAGCTTCAGCGGTACGGCGGATTCGACATCCTGCTGACCCATTCCCCTGCCTACCAGCTCGGGGATGGACAAGACCTGCCGCACACCGGCTTCCGGGCATTCAACGCCCTGCTCGAGCGGTACAACCCCCGCTATTTTGTGCATGGCCACACCCACATGACCTATGGGCGCAGCTACCAGCGGCGCTCCTCCTACCGGGATACCCAGATCATCAATGCGTTTGAGCGGTACCGATTTGAATATTGAACCATCCGCTGCGGCGAGATGTGGTTCCAAATAACATCGCCCTGCCGGTTATCATACCGGCAGGGCGATGGCCTATCTCTTTTATTCAATTCCAGGATCAGCAGCAGGGGGTGATCCATCCGAACGGGTCCGGGATCCGGCTCCACTGGATGTCGGTAAGGGTATTATAGAGCTTCTGGCTCAATTCTCCAATTTCGTTGTTGTTGATGACTGTGACGGTATCCCCAACCTTCAATTCTCCGATCGGGCTGATGACCGCGGCCGTACCGGTGCCGAATGCTTCTTTCAGCGTACCATTTTTCGCGGCGGTTTCCAGCTCCTCGACCGACAGCTTACGTTCAGTCACGTTCATGTTCCAGGACTTCAGCAGCTGGATCACCGATTTGCGGGTGATCCCGGGCAGAATCGAGCCGTCCAGTTCAGGGGTGACGATCTCATCACCGATCTTGAAAAAGACGTTCATTGCGCCGACCTCTTCCACGTACTTGCGCTCCACACCGTCAAGCCAGAGGACCTGCGAATAGCCCTGACGCTCTGCCTCCTCCTGTGCGATCAGCGAAGCCGCATAGTTCCCACCGGTCTTGCAGGCGCCCATGCCGCCCTTCGAGGCGCGCACATACCGGGTCTCGACGTAGATTTTGACCGGGGCAAGGCCGCTCGCATAGTATGCGCCCGAGGGGGACAGGATGACGCAATAGAGATAGTTCACCGACGGATGTACGCCGAGAACCTCCTGATTCGCAATGACAAACGGACGGATATAGAGAGAAGCAGGGGCATCGGGCACCCAGTCCTTGTCGATCTCCACCAGCTTTTTCAGCCCTTCCAGCAGCAGCGCTTCATCAAGCTTGGGGATCACCAGGCGCTCACACGAGCTGTTCAGGCGTTTGAAGTTTTCCTCCGGGCGGAAAAACTGGATCTTCCCGTCCGCAGTGCGGTATGCCTTCATTCCTTCGAAGATCTCCTGCGCGTAGTGGAAGCAGGAGCTGGACGGGTCCATCGGAATCGGGCCATAGGGGACAATCCGCGGGTTGTGCCAGCCTTTTCCCGCCTCGTAGTTCATCAGGAACATGTGGTCGGTAAAGTTATGCCCGAACTTGAGCTTGTCCTGTGCGGGCTTTTGTTTGGGTGCGGTGGTCAATGTCACTTGAATATCCATCATATACAACACATCCTGTCTCAAAAGTTTTCCTGCATAATCATACAGCGATACTTTTTATATTTTAGCACGTTCATATACGGTTCGCAAGGGGGATTCTCCGGCTTTTGCCGGTCCACACGCCCTTCTCAGGGAACCTGAAACCACATTTGTAACCCTTTGCCAGCATGGGGCCCCCTGAAATGCAGGGCTGATCCCTGTGTCCATCCTTTGGATTTCCAAGATTTTCTGGACTTTTCAACCGCTTTCGGAGTATAATGAAAAAAACAGAAAAAGGGGGAATGTCAAATGAAACACATCTTTCTAAATTTGAAGCGGTTTGACCTGCCCAAGGCATACGGTGGGGTCAACAGCCTCGCACCCTTGCAGGAATGGGGCGGACAGATCGTCCGGGAAACACAGGCGCAGCTTCAGAAGTATGACCCCAAGCAGGTTGAATTTGTGATGTATCTGCCGGAAGCGCACCTGCTCAATGCGGCTGCGGCGCGGTGCGAGGGCAGCGCGGTCAAGCTGGGGAGCCAGAGCGTTTACCGCGAGGATGCCGCTGTGGGCGGCAACTTCGGCGCATTTACCAGCAACCGTCCGGCAGGGATCGTGAAGGCGCTCGGCTGTGAAAGCACAATTATCGGCCACTGCGAGGAGCGGCGCGACAAAGCGGGGGTACTGGCGGAAGCCGGGGTCACCGACCCGGCGGCGGTCAACCGCCTGCTCAATCGGGAAGTCAAAGCGGCTGCGGCGCGCGGATTGCAGGTCCTCTACTGCATCGGGGAAACCAGCGAGGAGCAGCCAAACTGGCAGGAGGTACTCCGCAGCCAGATTGAGATCGGGCTGGACGGGGCAGACCGGAATGGTGCTGTGATCGCGTACGAGCCGGTCTGGGCGATTGGGCCGGGCAAGACGCCGCCCGACCGCGCCTACATCCAGATGATTGCACAGTACATTAAAGAGGTGTCCGGCGGGATGGATGTTGTTTATGGCGGGGGGCTGAAGGTGGACAATGCAGAAATGCTCGCTTCAATCCCCGAAGTGGACGGTGGACTGATCGCACTGACCCGGTTTACGGGAGAAATTGGCTTTTATCCCGACGAATATCTGGAAATCATCAAAACCTATCTCGGTTTTTAACGGTTTTTTATATAGGTATCCGAAAAGGCTGCCGGACAGATCGTCCGGCAGCCTTTTGTATCTCGGGGAGGGGTTAGGGGTATCTGAATTGGGAAAAAACAGGCCGGCATCCAGAAAACAGGGGAAATCCCCGTCCTTTTGCTATCCTCTGGAAGCACAGTTCCAAGCGTTTAGGAGACAACACTGTATATGTTTAGAAATGATCTATTATTTCTATTTTTCGATTTCGTATCATAAATTAAATTATATAATATGCACAATAAAAATGACAATCTGGTAACAAAAACCTCTTGAAAAACGCTTGGAGCTCTAGTATACTAAGACACGTTCCAAGCGGCCCGGACGACGGGCGCTGCGGATCGAAACTTTTTCCTTCAGGAGGACCTTAAACCATGAAAAAAGCGATTGCTATGCTGCTTGCAGTTTCTGCGACTATGTCTCTCGGCGTGACCGCCCTTGCGGAGGATGTAAACCCCCAGGACGTTGACAACTCCAGCTCTTCGGATGTTTCTTCTTCGGACGTTTCCTCGGATACTTCTTCCGACAACAGCTCTTCGGATGTTTCTTCGGAGGATACCTCTTCCGATAACAGCTCTTCGGACGTCTCTTCGGAGGACACCTCTTCCGACAACAGCTCTTCGGATACCTCTTCGGACGATTCTTCCAGCTCTGAGGACGAGACCCCGGTGGGCGACCCCTCTGCCCTGATCCTGCATTCGGCTGAGGATGGCACTGTTCTTGGCGAAGACCTTCTCGAGCCTGGCAAGGAGTACCGCTTCCCGGCCTATGTCGAGATCGGCGGCAAAAAAGTTGTGGTCAATGACGACCTGCTCAAGGACTTCAAGTTTAACTACACCCGTGTGACTGCTTCGGGTGTCAAGACCTTCAAGATCGAGGAGATCAAAGGGGTTTACTACCTGATCGTCGAGACCAAGGACACCACCCCGACCAAGCCGATCGACGTAAAATACAACGTCAAGCTGGTCCGCAAATCCAACAACATCTCGGTATTCACCCAGGAGGTCAAATTCTCCTACGGCTATGACGAGAGCAACGACGATTACATCAATGATCTGGACAAGGGCGACATCGTCGAGATCGACAACAACCGCCCGGTCATCACCAAAGAGCAGTTCAACAAAATTGCAAAACTCAACGACTATAAGAACGTCACCCTGGCGGGCGCTGGCTGGCAGTTCACTGTCAATGTGACCGACGAGACCACCAAGAACATGGTCTTCACCAACGCTGGTGTCAAAGAGATCATGGCAAAATATCCGGATCAGGACTTCAAGTTCTTCCGGTTCGGCGGCAAACCGTCCTTCAACTCGACCGGTAAGGTCGCGCTGGATGTCTCGGACATCGTGGACGACTACGAGAACCTGAACCTCTACCGCTATGCGAACGGCCGCGTCTACAAGCTGAACGCGTCCTACAATGCGGCGGATGAGACCCTGGAGTTCCGCACCAACAAGCTCGATACCTTCTTTGTCACCGACAAGGCGATCAAGGATGGCACTGTGATCGACGAGAACATCGTATCCGATGGCAACAGTGTCAACACCGACAAGAACAACCCGGGCACCGGTGCCGGCGACATGATCAACGCGGCTGTTATGGCAGGGATCGCTTCCCTCGCGGCTGCCGGCGCGATCGCAGCAAACAAAAAATCCAAATAAGTACCATTTGTGGTAACCCTTCTGCCGCCCCAGCCGGGGCGGCATTTTTTTTGCTGCAACAGATTCAAGGAGCGTCCGCTCGCCCCCCTTTTTAGAGATGCTATTCCGACAGCTCTCTTTTCCGTTCCCTCCAGCCTTGAAAGAGCAGATAACCATAAAAAACCAGATTGCATAGCAGGATTGGGAGCTGATCCGGGTTTGAGATTTTGACGAAAACAGGAAGCGGGAAAAAGACGTTCCACAAAGCTACAGCGAGAAAAACCAGCAGCATGATCGTCAGAACCAACCGGCTTTTCTGTAACGTCCGTACCTTCCTGAGCACTAAAAACAGATATCCAAACCGAAAAACAAGAGGGGAAACAAGGTGCATCATGCCGATCATCTGAAACTGCAGCGCACTTGTAGAAGCGGACAGTTGTATTCTTTTTTGGTAAATCTCTATGAAAGGCAAAACAACCAACAGAAAGAGATAAAAACATTCCTCCCAAAAAAATTCTTTTTTGCGGTTCATAAAATGGAACCCTCCTTTCAAACTCAGGATAGCATATGGAATAAATCTTGTCTATATTGAAAACCATCTTTTTAAAAGCACATCCTGCAGACTGTCAAAAGCCTGCAGGATGCATTACTTTTTCAGTTAGTCTCTAATGACTTTCAAAAAACTACCGAGCTACACTCCTCGTGCTATTATAGACTTTATTTACAGTAACTTGTAGTTCCCAGCTGCGAGCACCCTTTGAAATATCAACAAGAGAAGTTGCCCCAACCCAAGCATTCATATCATACTCTCCTATATATTTTGTAAAGCCTGTATTATAGCTATAAGTGTTGCTTGTAGGACTTTTGTGTCCTTCTTGTACCACTCTAGGAGAAAAACTGGAGCACTGCCAAGAGACATCTCTATTTGAAAGTTTAACTCCGTCATCTGTAATTTTCCAAGATCCATTTACCTTTGTTAATTTATAAGAATAGTTATTATGGCTATCTAAAGCGCGATCGTAAGTAATTGTCAGGGAACCTGTAACAGAATAATAGCCATCTTGATCCGTAGAAGTATCAGAACCGCGGGGCTGAATCCCATCTCGAGGCAATGCCACTCGAACTTCGTAGCTATCCGATGCTTCTATCCCACTTCTCATCCCTTTTGCAACAGGCGTAATATCGATATCTATAGTTTCTCCTGTAGCTTTATCTACTAAAACTGCTGCAACCTTTTGCTCTGTAAGAGTGGGATGGGATTCTTCCGCAGAAATCGGTACCGCACAGATCAGCACCGACAAAATAGCTGCTATCTATTTAATTTTCAAATTTTTCATAATTTTACCTCCACAAAAATTTAAAAAGTAGTATATCTGCTTTCATACACTCTCCGATCTTGCAAATGGACTAGGGCTTGTTTGAAAAATAGTGAAGGCTGAGCTAAATCAACAAAATAGCGATAGCGGCAATGTAAACGAA
>NZ_QZEG01000179.1:0-1285 GCF_009917605.1 Anaerotruncus sp. 1XD42-93
AGCATTATGTTACAACCGGGGTTTTTGACGAAAGCTCCTCTCAAATCATCAGAAAGGTATTTGACCTGCGTACCGCCTGTGACTATGACGATCCCTTTACAGTTTCCAGGCAGGAAGCCGAACAGCAGGAAGTAAATGCTTGTGCTTTTCTGGGGAAAGTCGAACATTACATAGGAAAGCAGATGCGATCCTGACCGGAGAGCCCCACATTAGACAGTTTGCCGTGTTTATGGTATAATAAAAAAGGACAGCATCGAAGCGGTTGAAAAGTATCCTTTTGATTCTTTTTAAGCCTGCGGTAGGAGGACATTCTCTGGCAGCCCAGCTTCAGATTGCATGGCCACTAGGCCTGCGAAGCTTGCGGACATTTGCCCGCTGCTTGTTTTTAAGTGTTTTGGCGATAAAAGCGGCTGTAACCGCTTTCGGACGGAGGAAACAACTTGCGACATGCATTTCAGGCGCCGCTCTGGTTTGACGGCGCGTTCGGAACCTATTATTTTTCGCTCACAGGGGACGAAACTCCCTGTGAGCTTGCCAATCTAAAGAATCCCGCTTTGGTCGGTCAGATCCATCGGGAGTACCTCAAGGCGGGGGCAACGGCGCTCAAAACCAACACATTCGCAGCAAATCCCGGGACGCTGCCCGACCCGGAGCAGCTTGGAACGGTGCTCCAGGCCGGCTTGGAAATTGCGCAGAAGGCAGCGGCAGAGCATGGTGCGGAGGTATTTGCGGATATCGGAGGCATCAGCGCAGCGGATGCGGAACAATTTTATCTTACCGTAGCCGAACGGTTCCTTGATCTTGGGGTGACATCGTTCCTCTTTGAGACACTTCCCTCCTATGAGGAATTGGTTCCCGCCCTGAAGCGGATTCGGGAGCGGGAGCCGGAAGCCAAAATCGTGGTTTCGTTCGCGGTTTCTCAGGATGGATACACACGGCGAGGCTTGTCCCACCGCGCACTCGCAGGGATAGCGGCAGCGGATGGGTATGCGGATGCGGTTGGCTTTAACTGCGTCTGTGGGCCGAGCCACATGGTTTCTCTGGTCAAAAGCCTGGGAGAAATCGGCTGCCCGATCATTGCAATGCCGAATGCGGGATATCCGTCCTCCCTCAATGGACGGGTGATCTTCGAGGACAATGCTGGATATTTTGCAACCCGGATGGTGGAGCTTTATCAGGCGGGTGTCGACCTTTTAGGTTGTGTCGTCAATAGGAATGTGCTATAATAGTCCTCAAAGTAGCAGGAGGGCAGAAAAATGGCGAGGGAACAGCATCGACATGATAT
>NZ_QZEG01000180.1:0-1244 GCF_009917605.1 Anaerotruncus sp. 1XD42-93
CGCTATGCCAAGACCTCCGATGCTTTTATCGCCGCGATACATGTTCGTTGTATCGCTATTTGGGCTGCTATCCGTGCTTAACACGTGTAGACGCTATCTAGAACATAAATCACCTTCTACGAATTTGTATGCTGTTTCGCCTGTCTCCGGGTCGTATTCTTTCAGTGATTCCTGGTGCTTGGGTTCGGTTCCCTGTTTCCCCGCTTTCAAAGGATTGAAAATCGGTTTTGAGAAGCAGGTGATCTTGATTTGATTGTTTGGAAAGTACCGGACTTTGCAGTTGTATTTAACCTCGTAGTCCAGAGCGGGGGCCGCTATGCAATCACTGAAAAGTGATGACATTATGAGGCAGCAATCAAGTAGCGCCCCCTACGGGGGCGGCCTCCCGGACAATGGAAGCCGCCCGCCGCAGGCAGAGGCTCAATCCATAATCCTTGCAGTGAAACGACCGTCACGATTCACCACGAGGTCGAGGTGGACAACTTCACCTGCGGAGCGTTCTTTGGTGGAATAAATGCTTCCAGCTGCACCGGTACTATTGGCGCAGAACACCTTCTACATAGTTTTATCGGGTTCACCGTCTTTGCCTTTGAATACGGTTTTCTGGACGCTGAGAATGGTTGTTTCGGTCATGTTAGAATTCCTCCTGTTTTCGTTTTGTTGGGGTTTTGAGATTTTTCTGGGCTTGCTTGGCAAACAGATCACCCGCTTTCACAAACCAGTTTCCGGAGTGGTAAGACTATTTTCCGGAATTATCTTGACAGAAGAAATACGGGGTGCCGTCCCGATAAACAATCCGTCCATCGTAGATTTCACCTGCTGTCAGCCTGCCGCGCTTATTGCGTGACCAGACATAACCAGTCATGGTTTTACCACCTCCAGAATGGTTTGTTTGATAAACTGCCCGGCGCGGGCATCGGCTAAAGTTCTGGGCTATATGTAACATTCATGCGCCGGACGGTAGATAAAAAGGATTGCGAAAGGGGGACTTTGCGCTAAAATCCTCTTTCTCATTTAATCTTACACTTTTACATATACTACTTCACATATTTTTCACTTGACGAACAGCTTATAATATTGTACACTAAAAATCATAAAAATGATTTTTTATGGTTTTTAAGAGCCGTTTTTTGAGAGTGTTAGTTTTAAGCAACTTTTTATGGCTCTAAAGTAAGAAGCTGTATTCATAAGCGTTTAAGCAAGGTATGGAAATGAGAAATTTTGACGATAGTCTCAGCAGATGA
>NZ_QZEG01000181.1:0-1201 GCF_009917605.1 Anaerotruncus sp. 1XD42-93
ACCTGCCCGCGCCGCACCTTGTCTCCTGCCTTAATCTTGACGCTTGCATGGTGGTAGGTGCGGGCGGTCAAGTCCCTCACTTTACCATCATTGCAGAGCACATCCCGGTAGACAAGCACTGTCACCATGCCTAGCCGGGACAATTTGCCAGTCAGCGTGGGGCCGTCCTGCCCGGCGGCGATCACCTCACCATCTCCGAGGGCAAGGACATCGTGTGTATTGGGATCGTAGCAGTCTATGCCGTAATGGGGCCATCCCCATTCTTTCTGGTACTGCGGATGCTTATAGCCCGCTGTGAGCCGCATAGTCTTAAACGGAAGCGTCAGTCTCTGGCTCATCCCAACACCTCGCAATCTTTTTCCCGCTTTGCTTCTCGATCGCCGCCTGTCAGCTTGTCCAGCTGCATCCGGGCATATCCTTCGATGGCATCGAAGGTAGTCTGCACGACCTGTTCAACCAGTTTGCGCGGTACAAACGGTCGCACCGCAAGCGGCAGCAGACTATAGAGCTGGCCAACCACCCACTCAAATTTCACCCCGCCCGCATTGGTCAGGTCACTGTACAGCTCTTCGGCCCGCTGGATCAGCGCCGCTACCCGTCCGCTGACCTTGGCATTGCCCTGATACCACAACGCCAATCCGCCGAAGATCAGCGCACAAAGATAGATCACACATCTTACAATTACTGAATACTCCATTTTGACCTCCTCCATGTTTCATTGTCTGAAGATGCATCATTCTCACACAAACTCCTCCCTCTGCATCTGCTTATATTCCTCAAGCAGCAGTTCATATCTGGCCTTGACCGGTCCGTTCCAGCCTTTCGCCACATACTTCTCTCCCGCCTTCAGACGTTCTTCAACAGGCAGATTTTCTTCCATAATCTCCATGACCAGCAGCCGCCGATAATGCTCATCTGCGTGCTCTTCCAGTGTGCAGATACGGTTGTCCATCCGGTCAACACTGCTCTTCAGCGCGTCTATTGACCCATTGAGCTTATCCGAGTTTTCTTTCTGCTGCGCCCTGTCCTTTTTCCCATTGCTCGCGATCGCCAGCACAATCGGCGTGACCGCTGTAACCACCGCAACCAGCAGAGGTGTGAGCCGTTCCATTGCTTCAATCAACTTGACCACCTCCTTTCCCTTCAAAATGCCCTCTATATAAAAGTGCCACGGGCTCAAAATGTGTAAAAACTGAGCACA
>NZ_QZEG01000182.1:0-1196 GCF_009917605.1 Anaerotruncus sp. 1XD42-93
ATACCGTTGTCGTCCTTGGGCGGAATCTCCCAGCTGCCGGAGGAACCGCCGCCGCCCCCACTGGGACCGCCGCCGCTTCCTCCCGGCTTCAGGTTGTCATCCGGCCAACCATCCCCATCGGTATCTACGTTGGTATCCGGTTTCCCATCCCCGTCTGCATCAATATCAAGGTCGGGTTTCCCATCTCCATCCGCGTCAATATTCAGGTCGGGCTTTTTGTCGCCATTCGTGTCAATGTTCACATCTGGTTTCTTGTCGCCGTTGGTGTCGATGTTAATATCTGGCTTGCCGTCTCCGTTGGTATCAATGTTGATGTCCGGTTTCCCGTCGCCATTGGTGTCGATATTGATATCCGGTTTTCCATCGCCATTGGTGTCAACATTCAGATCGGGTTTTCCATCTCCATCTGTGTCAATATTTAGATCAGGCTTTCGGTCGCCGTCGGTGTCAATGTTAATATCCGGCTTCCCATCGCCATCTGTGTCAACATTCAAATCTGGCTTTCCGTCTCCGTCCGTATCAATATTTATATCAGGGTCAGGTTCTTCGGGGTCTGGGTCTGGTTTGTCTGGATCAGGGTTATCCGGGTCGGGTTCCTCCGGGTCTGGCTTTTGATCGGTTGGCGGCATTGTCCCTGTACGGACAGGTAGCCACCAATCATAATATCGGTTGATTGTCTGCCCGTTAATCTGCCATTCGTGATCTTCTGGGTAGACATAAAACCGGCCGGAACCGCCGGAAGATGTCAAAGTATCCCTGTGCGGATACTGCCCCAAAGACCCAGAAAGCGGTGATGCGTCAATCACATACGAAAAGCTCAACATAGTAAGATTCTCATAAATCTTGTTGTTGCAAAGCAGTTTGTTATTGGCAGCATCATATTGCAGGAAGATATACTTTGTGCCGTTGGGCATCGGCTGAAAGTGCATTGGATGTGCAGTCCTTGGGTCGCCATAGTTGAATTCGGCCAGCAGAGCTTCGGCAGACAGGCTTTTCGGGAATTTGTAGATATAGATATAGAATTTCTGATCGTAGGTGTTCTCCTGTCGAAGCAAAACCATGTAAGGGGAATCCGTTAAGTTGTCGATGAAAGTTTTCTGTATCTCCGCATTGGTAGTTTCAAAGGCTACCCTGGTGTTGCCTGTGAGATTCACAAAGGAGGGAACCTCCGGAACGAAAGGTTTCGCTGTAGATGT
>NZ_QZEG01000183.1:0-1159 GCF_009917605.1 Anaerotruncus sp. 1XD42-93
AGGCAGGGTGGCAGATTTGCTTGTCACCGTTACCGGCGCACAGAACGGCGCGGCTCCTGCGGGCAGCATCACCCTCACCAGCGATGGATTAAACGAAACCCTGACCTTGCAGAACGGGAAAACTACCCATAAATGGGAAAATATGTCTGACAAGGAGTACACGGTCACAGCGGCATACAGCGGCGATACCAACTACAAAGCTGCTAACAGCAAGTTGACCTTTGACGCAGCAAAGAAAAATCAGGAATCCTTTGCCATTTCCCCGGTGGAAGCAAAGACCTACGGTGATCCGGCGTTTGACCTCGCCACCACCGGCGGCAACGGCTCTGGCGCGGTCAGCTTTACAAGCTCCGACCCGTCCGTTGTCAGCATCAATGACAAAACTGCGACCATCCGCAAAGCCGGAACTGTCACAATCACCGCAAGAAAAGCAGCGGACAACAACTACAATGAAGCCGTGGCAGCCATTTCCGTGACCATCGGAAAAAGGCCGATCACCCTAACGGCAGACAGCTTTACCGTGGTAAAAGGCGCGGCTATGCCGACACTGACCTATCAGACGGCGGGGCTGGTGAACAGCGATACCTTTACGACAGACCCAACCATGACAACCAGTGTATCAGATACCAATACCCTTGGAGAATATGCCATTGTCATCAGCGGCGGCATACTGACCAACGGGGACAGCTACCAGATCACCTATGTAAACGGCAAGCTGACTGTAACGGACAAAATCCCCGTTCAATTAACCATAGCAGCAACTCCTGACTCTCTCGCTGGCGGTGGAACAGTAACGCTGACCATCAGCGGCCTGCCCTCCGGCGGAGAGGCAACGGTAAGCTGCTCTGACAGCAGTATCAATGTTACCGGCAGCGGAACAAGCTGGAAAGCCACCCTGCCTAACGAAACGGCAACATATACCTTTACCGCAAATTATAGCGGTGACACCCAGCACAGCAGTGCTATGGCCACTTGTACAGTCAGTGTAACCAAGCGTACTAACGGCGGCGGTTCCTCCGGCGGTGGGAACGGAAACTCTGGCGGTTCCGGCAACGGGGGAGGTTCCTCGTCCGGCGGCGGTTCTTCCAGCGGTGACAATGGTTCCTCCGGCGGCGGCTCCACGATTGTAGCGCGTCCCGACGAAACCAAGCCGGACACT
>NZ_QZEG01000184.1:0-1070 GCF_009917605.1 Anaerotruncus sp. 1XD42-93
CCTGGCCGTGGCCGCGCACTGTCGGGCTTTTCCCAGACGATGCCGGGCAAGCTCCATTTGATTTTCACTGGACACGGATGAACACCCCCTCTGTGTATGATTTTCTATTTCATTATACGCTATCCCCTTAAAATCTTCAAGCCAGGCATCCTGGATTTTACAGGATGTCTTTATTTTATCCAAAAAGGAAGTGCTGCCTATGTATCTCACCCGCTGGATGTGCCCTTTGCGCCTGAAGCATCATGCCACCCACAGGGAGCTGGCCGAGGCCGCCTAGGTATCCCGCCAGCGTATCATCGAGATCGAGTTGGGGGCCGACTACACCACCGAATACCAGCGCCGACTGGTAGCCAAGGCTTTTCGCTCTGTTATAACAAAACGGGGAGTGGATGGCGCCTCTCTGGAAAAAGATTTTGAAAAGCTGGAATCCCGGCTTCTGGAATACGCAAAGGACGGTGAAGGACTGCTATGAGCTATGTGACCTACCATATCCCCGCCAACTACACCGATGCCGGGCGGCTGTTCGGCCTGTTCCCCATCCGCAACACGGTGGAGGCGGCTATCATCGCCGTTCCCACTCTGTTTTTCTGTTTCCGGCTGCTGCCTTTCGCCCTTACCACAAATATCGTCATCACCATGGCCCTAGTAGTCCCATCGGTGGGCTTTGCCCTCATCGGCCCGGGGGACGACAGCCTTTCCCGGGCCCTGATTGCCTGGTGGAGATGGAAACGGAGAAAGAAAATCATCACCTTCCGGGGGACGCCCCTGGAGAGCAAAAAGCGCGGGAGGACTGTGTAATGGGACTGAAAGAACTTATCTTCGGAAAGCAGATCAAGCAGGCCCACGCCGCCCAGTACCGCAACAGTACCCAGGGCTGGCTCCCGGTGCTGGATGTGCAAAACGGCGTCATTGTCACCAAGGATGGACGGTATATAAAGATACTGGAAATCATGCCGGTGAACTTTTATCTAAAATCGGCTAGGTTGTGTCGTCAATAGAAATGTGCTATAATAGTCCTCAAAGTAGCAGGAGGGCAGAAAAATGGCGAGGGAACAGCATCGACATGATAT
>NZ_QZEG01000185.1:0-1052 GCF_009917605.1 Anaerotruncus sp. 1XD42-93
GCATCCATTTTCATCATCAAGGTAATCAGCCGCTTTTCCCCAATATAATAGGGCCTGATTCGAGGTTCCTTCTGTGCCTTTTGAAAGATTGCATCATTGGGGTCACTGGTGATATAGTGTATAGAAAGATTGGAATGCTGCAGTAGGTAGTCAATCACGTCGGCAAAATACTTGTAAAATCCGCTGCTCTCCGAGTAAAAGACCAGATGTTTGTTTGCGATCGAAAAGAACCGCTTATAATCGGCCTTTTCCCGCTGCCTGTCCTCCTTAGAGACACGCGACGAAAGGGAGTCAATACCTGCAAGCTCCTGTTTACTTTGTTCCAGAGCCTCATAGTCGACATAGTTTCGGGCCGGCATAACCGCATTTAACACCAACTGCTGTCCGATCGTCAAAAGATTGCTGGCGATCCAGTAAACGCCTACGCCAACCGGTACAAATGCCCCCAGGAGCAAGGATATGCCGATTGAGACGCCGTTTGTGGCCCACTGGCTTGCCCGAGCCTGCTCCCGCTGAAGCGGATTGAATCGATTCTGTGCGAGCCCCAGCAGAAGTGCAGAGCCGCCTGCGGCCAGCGGCATCAGCAATGTCATCCCTCCCGCTTGAGCGGGAGGGACGGAAAGTACACTTTCCGTCCCTGCAAGAAGGGCCTGCACCGCACCAATCACCCCGATCAGCAGTGCAAGCTGGATAAACATGGGGACTGTGCTGGCCAGTGGATGGTATCCGCGCTGTTTATACAACGCCTGTGTTTTTTCCGCAATGGTATCTTTATCTCCGTAGTACTTCACTTTCAGCCGGTTCAGCTCGGGCATCAGACGGATCATCGTGATCCCGTTTCTATGTGTCCACAGGGAAACCGGGAACAGAATCACCTTGGTGAGCAGCGTAAAAATAAGAATCGCCGCAAAATAATGCCCCACCATACGATAACAAATCATCATTAACGCATTTAGTGGGACTGCCAACTGTTCTGTCAAACTCATCTTTTTCTCCTAAACTCCCTCTTTTTATCTTTCATAACCAGATCAGCCGATAATTTCTGATTATCT
>NZ_QZEG01000186.1:0-998 GCF_009917605.1 Anaerotruncus sp. 1XD42-93
CTGGGCAGGCGCTTTTTGGTTTTGGGACGGGCGGCTCACAAAGCGTTTGTGTTTTGCGTCATAAGCTGCCCAAAGGCTTTCTGCATGGCGGGCAGGGCAACAGGCTTTTGCCCAAACCAGTCCGCGTTGTAGCGGTAGGCGCGCAGGGCGAAGTCCAGGTCAGAAAACCAGAAAATCCGCGCCTTTGGCCGTTCCTCCCGCAGCAGTTCCACCACCTCCAGGCTGAACGTGCCGTCCTGCGCCACCACAAACAGGTCAAAATCTGGCCTGTCCCGCACCATGCCGCAAAAATCCTCCTGTCTGGCATAGGGGACGATCTCCGCAAAACGCAGGTATTCCCTGGCGCACCGGTCAAGCTGCCCTGACAGTGCTTTCAGTTCTCCGGGGTTTTCATTATAAAGTGCAATCCTCAATCCGGCTCCTCCTTTCCGCAGTATATAAAAATGAAAAAATGGCATCAAAAAAACCGACCCTTTTAAGGAATCGGTTATATATTTAGCATAGCGTTTTTCCCGTTCTTGTCAATAGGCTCTGCATGAGATGTCAAAAATCTGCATGAGATGTAGGTCAGGACGCTGAAAATATGGTATAATGGGTCTTGACAAACGAAGTCTTTTGTGTTAGGAGGCGAAAATGATGCGAATTGCCATTGCAGACGACCTTTCCGCAGACGCTGGGAAACTGCGGGAATTTATCTGCCGCTGGGCGCGGGAGCAGGGGATTGTCCTGGTTCCGGCCCCGGCAGTTTTTGAAAGCGGCGAAGCCCTGCTTGCAGGCTTTGCCCCGGATACCTTTGATGTGATTTTTCTGGATATTTATATGTCCGGCATGACCGGCATGGAAGCGGCGAAAAAAATCCGGGAGCAGGACGATGCCTGCCAGCTAATCTTTACGACAACCACCAAGGAATTTGCTGTGGACAGCTATGATGTGGCGGCGGCATTTTACCTGGTCAAGCCCTATTCCTATGAAAAGCTGGCACAGGCCCTGACCCGGTG
>NZ_QZEG01000187.1:0-995 GCF_009917605.1 Anaerotruncus sp. 1XD42-93
CGTGGCAAGCAATGCCCCAGGATAGCCATTCGGCTCCTGGCGCTGCTTGTTGGGGATTCCCCAAGCCCCTTTTGAACACAGAATTTCATTCTGTGGCTGCGCGTTCCTGCGGAACGCTTTTCACCTGCCTGCGGCGGTGAGAAAATACGAAAAAACGGGCGCGTCAGCGGTCCTGCCCCTGTTCCTTTTCCCGGTCATTCTGGCGTTCCTCCCCGTATCCCATTAGCCGGTCCACATTGGCTTTTGCGGCCAGCAGTTCCCGCATTTCCTCGCGGGATCGCCGGTACTCGGCATAGTCTTTTTTCTTTCCTTCCAACAATGTTGCGTACTCGGCCTGCAAGCTCTTGACGGTGGGCAGCTTCTTGATACCCAAATCGTCAAATGCCTGTTTTGCCGCCTTGTGGAGCAAAATATCCGCTTCATGTTCCGCTAAAAATTTCTTGGAATATCCCGCCTTGCGGTAGGCCGCATAGACCTCGCGGGTTTTCACATAATTGATGATGTGGGTCCGCAGTACGGCTATCTCCGCCATGCGGGTTTCCGCCGCCTTGATCTGCGCCGACAGCTCATTATGACGGGCGGTAGCCATTGCAGCTTTTTCCTCCAAGACTGCGTATTCCAGCAGGCCATGCTCGGTGAGGTAGTTCATTGTCTGCGCCATCTGTTTGAGATTAAATACCTTTGCCCAGCGCGCGTAGCCAGCGCCTTTGCCGGCCTGCAATTTCTCCTGAATATCCACCAGCAGATTGACCTTCGGAGTGGGAGTTGAAACCGCGTCTTTTCTGCGGGGCGTATGCTGCTTTTCTCCGGCAAGGACCGCCCGTATTTCATCTTCGCTGTACCCTTGTCCCAGCTTTTCATCCATGCGGGCAACATTCTTCCAGCCGGGGGCTTTGAGCCGGATTGCCTGTCCCCGGCGCGACACCTCACAGCCCATTTCCTCAAGCAGCTTTAACAGCGCGTCAAAGTCTGCCGGTTTCTGTTCCAACGCCTGG
>NZ_QZEG01000188.1:0-978 GCF_009917605.1 Anaerotruncus sp. 1XD42-93
TACTGCGCCATCTCCCCATGCTCGGACGCATAGGCGGCGGAGTGGGGATAGACCGGGGCGGCTCTCTGTTCTTCTTTGGCCCTGTGCATCTCATTCGCCCGTTCCTCAATGCTTTCCCGGATCACATCCATATAGCCGGTTTCCAGCTTTTCAAAATGGCGGTACACATCAGCCAGCGGGGAGGGGGAATCCAGCAGCGCCTGGGCCTGCTTATCGGAAAGTTCCAGTTCCTCCATCGCCATCACAATGTCCTCCCGGACGGTGTACTCATAGGCATGGTTTAGGACCTCCTCCGGGGACTGGCTTTTCAGCCAATCCCGGAAGGTATCCTGTTCAGCGGCCATCTTCTCATAAAGGGCCGTATTCTTTTCGTTGCTGTTCATATTATCTTGCCTCCTGTTCCTGTTGTCTGGGTTTCTTTTCCATGCTGCGGGGCGGGATGGGGCGTTTCAGCCCTTCCAGCACCGAGGGCCTTGCGCGCTTGGCAATCGCCGCTTCTGGACGGGACTGCCCCTTGCTGTCCATATTCAGCTCCATATCCAGCTCCACCAGACGGGCGTTCTTGACCCGCAATTCCTCCTCATAGGGGAAGGCTTTGCCCACTTCCTCCTTCGCGGCGGCCTGCTGCTGGTAAAGGTTATCCAGCTGGATTTTGACGCTTTCCAACCGCTGGGGCATCTGGGAAAGCGCGTTGTCAATCCGGGTCAGGTTGCCGCGCGGGTCCGCGCCCAGGGCGGTACGGTGGGTCATGCGGCCTTTCAGTTGGAGCATATATTCCTTCTGAAAAGCGTCAAAGGTTACAAACATAGCAAATCCCCGGTAGCTGCCGACCTGCACCGGATCGGAGCCTTTAACCTCCTTGCAGGCGTCCAAAAGGGCGGCTCCGGCGTTCTCTTTGTCGGTGAGCGTATCGCCCCGGACTTCCATGCCGGTAAATCCGTCTGTCGGGTGGGGGTGTGCCGCCAGGGTTTCCATATC
>NZ_QZEG01000018.1:0-53078 GCF_009917605.1 Anaerotruncus sp. 1XD42-93
CGCGCTAAGAGCCCGCCTTCGGCGGGTTGCGCTCGAAACGCTTCGCTGCGGCTCGCAGTGCGGAGCGCGTCGGGGGCTCTGCCCCTCGACCCCGCAATTTTTTGAAAAAAATTGAGAAAATAAGAAATTCGCCGAGCTTGCCGGGGTGGGGCCTGCGGGGAGGGGTCGCTGACCCCTAACCCGCAAGACAGCCCGCAGGGGCGTCGCGGCGTATGCCGCGCTTCGGGCTGAAAGCCCGAGAAGCCCCGAGGAAGGCGCTTTGCGCCTGGAAGTCTGGTCTGGAACCAGACTTCCGCTGTCCCACTGCCCCTCGACCCCGCAATTTTTTGAAAAAAATTGAGTAAAACTTTAGATGCTGGACAGGCTTGAAGGGATGGATCAAACTGGACGATTTTACATTTGAACCGTTGGCAGAGCACCTGCGCCTGTGCGTCACAGGAACGCACAGATTCGGTACCGACGCGTTCCTGCTCTCGGATTTCGCCGCTCCCCGCCGTAGAGATACAGTCTGCGACCTCGGGAGCGGCTGCGGGATCATCCCTGCGCTCTGGTTCCGGAACCCGGAGGACGCACCCAAGCGGGCCTATGCGGTCGAAGTACAGGAACTGGCGGTCACCCAGATGAAGCGTTCCCTACAGGATGGCGGACTGCCGGACAGCCGTTTTTTTCCAGTACATGCGGACCTGCGGCAGCTCAAGGGCAGGCTTGAAGGTGGATCGTTCGACCTGGTCACCTGTAACCCCCCTTATAAAGCAGTTGGAGATGGGATTCTGAGCGGGAGCGATGCGGACAGGATTGCCCGTCACGAAACCCTCTGCGCCTTTGAGGATGTCTGCGACGCTGCCAGCTACCTGTTGAAATTTGGAGGGCGGCTCTGTGTCTGCCAGCGCCCGGAGCGGCTTGCAGACCTGATCGACGGGATGCGCAGCCGGGGAATGGAACCGAAACGCCTCCGATTTGTGCACCAGCGTCCGGATGCGCCGCCCTGGCTGCTTCTGCTGGAGGGCCGCAAGGGCGGGAAACCGTTTCTGCGGGTCGACCCGCCGCTGCTGATCGAAGGGGAAGGCGGTTTTTCACAGGAGGTTTTGCGGATTTATAAAAAGGAGCAGAACCATTCTTTATGAGCAGGGATATTTTGCCGTCCTGCAAGGCGAAAAACGCAGGCAATCCTTTGGATAAGGAGAGGGATCTATGAGCAGGCTATATCTGGTTGGAACCCCGATTGGGAATCTGGGTGATCTTTCGCCGCGGGCGGTCGAGGTGCTGGGCGGTGTAGATTTTATTGCCGCCGAGGACACCCGGGTCACCCTTAAACTGTTGAACCATTTCGGGATCAAAAAACCGCTGGTAAGCTATTATGCGCATAACCTGCGGGAGCGCGGGCAGGTGATCGTCGCGCGGATTCTGGCGGGGGAACGGTGTGCGATCGTCACGGATGCGGGGATGCCCTGTATCTCCGACCCGGGGGAAGATCTGGTGCGTCTCTGCGCCGAGGCGGGCGTCCCGGTCGAAGCGGTGCCTGGCCCGAGTGCAGCGGTCACCGCGCTGGCCGTTTCCGGGTTGCCAACCTCCCGGTTTGCATTCGAGGGTTTTTTGAGCGTCAAACGCAACAGCCGAACCGCGCATCTTGCGCAGGTCAAAGACGATCCCCGGACACTGATCTTTTATGAGGCCCCGCACAAGCTGCTGGCGACCTTGAACGACCTGCTTGAAGCGTTTGGAAACCGGCGGATTTCACTTGCGCGCGAGCTGACCAAGCTGCATGAGGAGGTGCGGCGCACCACTTTGTCGGAAGCGGTGGAGTGGTATGCGGAGCATCCGCCAAGAGGGGAGTTTGTACTGGTTGTTGAGGGGGCGCAGGTGCGGCTGGACGAGCCTCCCACACTGGAAGAGGCAGTCGAGCTGGTGCAGGCGCTGGCGGCGGGCGGGATGTCGCTGTCAGATGCCGCGAAAGAAGCCGCACGGCAGACCGGATATAAAAAAGGGGAGCTTTATAAGCATTCACTCAATGTCCCCGTACCAGAACAGGAGGGGTGATTCTATGTGCGAGCAGGCATTTTCATCCGACGGGTACCTGATCGACCAGTCCAAGACCGGGATGCTTCCTTACGGAAATTACGACTCCTCCTATAACGGCTGCGGCTGGATTGCGGCCTATAACGCACTGAAGGCGGCAGGACGAACCATCCCGTATGAAACCATCCGGCAGGAACTGCAAAGAAGCCTAATGCTGGGCGGCTTGTTGGGTACCAATATGTTTTACCTCTGCTGGTATCTGGGCCGCAAAGGGTTCCATCTGCGAAAGGCATTCACGCTGGCCGGAGCGCAGACGGTTTCGCGCGGTGCGGTTGCGGGGGTTGTCACCTACTGGACCGGTCGCGGCATCCATTTTGCGGCGTTTACACAGGAGCAGGGGGAGGTCCTGCGCTTTTTCAACGCGGTGATGGGGAAGGAGCGGCATCTCGCCACAATGGAGCAGTTTTTCCGGGAGCTGGTGCGGTTTCCATTGACCTTTGTGATGGCGCTGGAACCGCTTCCGCGCAGTCGTGCGCGCACTGCGCGCCGGCGCCTTGGCAGGGGATAAAAAGCAGGATTCACGCAATCGCCGGTATCCCCAGCAGCAGACCTGTTTTCAACCAGCGGGCAGTTGCCCACAAGCATACTTGCTAATATCCCATCATGTGAAACGGAGCCGCCTTCGGTGGCTTTTTTCGCAGGCTTCACAAGAATCGTTTGCTTCTATGCGCCATGACTCCCTCAACAGGCCGGAGAAAGTTTGCAGAATCTGAAAAATGGGTGGATGCGGTTGCATCCGCTCTTTTTTATGGCCCGCCAGCGCGCGCTCTATGGAACCCGAAAGCAAGGGCGTCAGCAGAAGCCCTTGAAGCGAGAACGCCGCAGTCTTGAAAAGGATCGTTCTGTTTTTCAAACAGCACCGATACCCTCCAGGAAAGGGAGGATCATTTTTCATACTGTTCTCCGCCCTTTTTTGCCCTTATAATGGAAAAGCAGAAAAGCCTTTTACAAGGAAGAAGGAGTGGCGGTATGTCAGGAAATATGGTAATCATACATGGCGGCGGGCCGACCGCCGTCATCAACGCATCGCTTTATGGAGCGGTTGAGGAGGCGAAAAAACATCCCGAGGTGGGGAAAATCTATGCGGCAATCGGGGGGACAGGCGGCTTGCTGCACAAAAAGCTGCTTGATCTGCGGGAAATCCCGCAGGAAGAACTGGACCTGTTGCTGACCAGCCCGGCCTCTGCGATCGGGACTTCCCGCGATCACCTCGAGCCGGAGGATTATGCGGCGATGGTACCGGTATTTGAAGAATTCGGTATCCGATATGTCCTGCTCAACGGCGGGAACGGTACAATGGACACCTGCTCAAGGATTTACGAACAGTGCTGTGCGCATGGAATCTCGGTTATGGGGATTCCCAAGACGATGGACAATGACATCGCGGTGACCGACCACAGCCCCGGGTTTGGGAGCGCGGCGCGCTATATGGCGGTCTCGACCGCAGAGGTCTGCGCGGATGTGCGCGGATTGCCGATCCATATTGTGGTGATTGAGGCGCTTGGACGGAACGCCGGATGGGTAACCGCGTCTTCCGCGCTCGCCGCCGATTGCGGCGTGGGTGGTCCGGACCTGATTTATCTGCCTGAGCGGGCGTTCGACGAAGCGGCGTTCCTGCGGGACGTACAGGAGCTGATCGACCGGAAGGGCTGCGGCGTGGTGGTCGCGAGCGAAGGGCTGCACGATGCGGACGGCAAACCGATCGTGGAACCGGTATTTCAGGTGGGACGCGCGGTCTATTTTGGGGATGTCAGCTCCCATCTTGCCAACCTCATCACCAAAAAGCTGGGATATAAAGCGCGCAGCGAGAAACCCGGATTGCTTGGGCGCGCTTCAATAGCCCTGCAATCCGCCTGTGACCGGGAAGAGGCGGTGCTGGCGGGAAAACTCGCCGCCGAAGCTGTGGTACGTGGGGAGAGCGGAAAGATGGTCGGATTCCGGCGGCTCGAGGGGGAGCCTTACCGGATCGAGCCGATGATGATCGAGATCGAACAGGTGATGCTTCACGAAAAAGGGATGCCGGATTCGTTCATCAACGAGGCGGGCAACGGGGTGACCCAGGCATTTCTTGACTGGTGCCGTCCGCTTCTGGGCGGGCCGCTGCCGCGACTCATCAGTTTCACTGGCCGTGAGGAGGTGCGCTCATGAGCAGATTGGTGCTGGACACCGCTTCCGCACAGACATTTTTAGAGCCGGATGCGCTCAGGCGGGAACAGGAGCGTGCGCAGGCATTTTATCGGGACCTGGTAGAGGCCCCGGATCCTGCGGGGGTAAAGGGCTGGGTTTCCTGCCAGGAGTCGGCGGTTCAGCTCGACCTTATCCGCAGAAAAGGCGCTGAAATCTGTGAAAAAGCGGATGTTTTTGTACTGGTGGGGGTCGGCGGCTCCAACCAGGCGGCGCGGGCGGTGATCGAGTCGGTCCGGTCGGCACACAAGGGCGCACCTGAAATCCTCTATGCGGGCAACACCTTTTCGCCCTATGAGATCGGGCGCATCCTCGATGCAACGGCGGGCCGGAGTGTTTACATCAATGTGATCGCCAAAAATTTTGAAACGCTGGAGCCGGGAAGCCATTTCCGGGTCCTGCGGCAGCGGATGCAGGAGCGGTATTCCCGGGAAGAGATGGCGCGCCGGGTGGTGCTGACCGGGACCTATGGTTCCCGCCTTGAGGAGATCGCCCAGGAGAACGGGTACACTTTCCTTTCGTTCCCCGAACGGATTGGCGGCAGATATTCGGCGTTCAGCCCGGTCGGGCTGCTGCCCCTCGCGGCGATGGGTCTGGATATTGACGCCTATCTGGAGGGAGGCAGGCAGATGCAGGAGCGTCTGCGGGCGGAGGATGGCGGGATTGCTGCGGAATATGCCGCGGTGCGCAGCCTGCTTTACCAGAAAGGCTTCGACATTGAGATGCTGGCTTCGTTCGAACCGCGCCTGAGCTGGTTTTCGAGATGGTGGTGGCAGCTGTTCGGCGAGAGCGAGGGCAAGCAGAAAAAGGGCATCTTCCCAGCGAGTGCGATCTATTCAGAAGACCTGCACTCGATCGGGCAGTATATGCAGGACGGACGCAGAAATCTGATCGAGACCTTTTTGAGCGTTGAGGACCCGGGCGCTTCGGTCCGGATCGCTCCTGACCCTGCATTTGGCGATCGGTTCGACTATCTGGACGGGATGGATTTTGCGGAGATCAACCGCGCGGCAGAGGATGCGACCATCCGCGCACATACGCAGGGCGGGGTACCCTGCATCCGTCTGACCGCCGACCGGCTGGATGAGGATGCATTTGGGCAGCTTTACGGTTTCTTCATGGCAGCGTGCGCGGTTTCCGGGCGTCTGCTTGGGGTGGACCCGTTCGACCAGGAAGGGGTCGAAGCCTACAAGCGGCTGATGTTCCACACCCTTGGAAAACCAAACGTATGATGTAAAATGTTGTACAAAACATCCAAAAAGGGATATCCCATAGATTTCAGTTATGGGCATAGTATGAGAAAATTTCATACTTGTTGGGAAAATAGATTCTGCGGTATGATAAGAATAGAAAATAAAGGAGGTATGCACCTTGAATACCGGAAAAAACAAGGGGTTTTTCAGTAAGATTCCCAATGCGGTGTGGATGGTCATTTCGGTGGTCACGGCATTCGTGCTTTGGACGGTGATCGCTTCGACCGAAGCAGGCGGTGTGGTATTCGCCGAGCCGTGGGAGGTTGGACAGCAGTTCGTAAAAGCGCTCTCGAACGGCACCCTCTGGCAGCACACCAGCATCAGCCTCTTCCGCGTGCTTGCGGGCTTCGGCATCGGGTTTGTCGTCTCGATCCCGGTTGCGTTCCTGATGGGCTGGTATGCGCCTTTCCGCAATCTGGTTTCTCCGTGGATCCAGTTTGTGAGGAACATCCCCCCGCTGGCCTATATCCCTCTGGTAATCGTCGGCGCGGGCGTTGGCGAGCAGGCAAAGGTAATCGTGATCTTCATTGCTTCGTTCCTCGTGCTGGTCGTGACCATCTATCAGGGCGTCCTCAGCGTTGATGTCACCCTGATCAAAGCGGCAAAGGTGCTCGGCGCTACCGACCGCGACCTCTTCTTTAAGGTAGTTATTCCGGCCTCCACTCCCTACATCCTCACCGGCGCGCGGCTTGGCCTTTCCGCCTCGCTCACCACGCTGGTTGCAGCGGAACTGACCGGCGCTTCCCGCGGGCTGGGTATGATGATCCAGAAGGCGAGCGGCTACTACGATATGTCCACCGTTTTGATGGGGATTCTGGTGATTGGTGTAATCGGTATTTTGTTTGAAAAAATTGTAAGATTCCTGGAGAGGAGGCTGACGGGATGGCAGGAAACAATCTCCCAGTAAAAGTAAAGATCGACAATGTTGTAAAAAAATACAGCGGGCGCAATGGTGAGATGGTCGCGCTCAACGGTGTAAGCCTCGACATCCATGAAAATGAGTTCGTCTGTGTCGTTGGACCGTCCGGATGCGGCAAGTCCACCCTGCTGAATATCATCGCGGGACTGCATGAGCCGACCTCCGGTCAGGTGCTGGTTGATGGGCAGGCGGTGAGCGGCCCCGGCCCGGACCGCGGCGTTGTGTTCCAGCAGTATGCGCTTTTCCCCTGGTTGACAGTGCAGAAGAATGTCGAGTTCGGCTTGAAGCTGCAGGGGATGTCGCAGGATAAGGCGGAGCAGGAAGCAAAGAAATACATCAAGATGGTGGATCTCGAGCAGTTCGCGCAGTCCTATCCGAAGGAGCTTTCGGGCGGTATGAAACAGCGTGTGGCGATTGCGCGCGCCTATGCGATCAATCCCAAGGTGCTGCTGATGGACGAGCCGTTCGGCGCGCTGGATGCACAGACCCGCACCCAGCTTCAGACCGAGCTGCTCAAAACCTGGGAAAAAGAGCAAAAGACCTGTTTCTTCATCACCCATGACGTGGAAGAAGCGATCATTCTGGCACAGCGGGTGATTATCATGAGCGCCCGCCCTGGCCGGATCAAGGAGGTTGTTGAAATCAACATCCCTTACCCGCGCACCCAGGAAACCAAGATGAGCAAAGAGTTCCTCGATCTGAAAAACCATATCTGGTCGCAGGTTTATCAGGAATATCTGGCGATCAGAAAGTAGGGGCCAATTTTCCCCGGAAATCGAAGGCTGTCTTTCCTGTCTCCCGGATGGGTCGAACCCCGGTCAGCGTAACGGCTTCTCCGTCATGTTGACCGGTGGTTCCATATGGAATCACAGTTCGGTACATGTCTGAAAAGACAAAATGCAGTCTGCATTTTTCTTTTAGGCGGGTTTTTCCCGCTTCAACACAAGAATCTGTCAGGAGGAAATTTTATGAAAAAGTTTTTAAGCGTCATCCTTTCAGGCGTACTGGCCGCTTCGATGCTTGCGGGCTGCGGCGGTTCTGGCGCGTCGTCTGCGCCGGCTTCCTCTGCCGCCCCGGCACCTGCACCGGTCTCGTCTGCGGCAGCGTCGAGCGAAGCTCCGGCAGCTGAGCCTGCCGAAACATTTGAGGAGGTCAAGCTGCGGGTAGCCTACATGCCCAACATGGGCAGTGCATCGCTGCTGGTTACCGCACGCGACAAGGGCTTCTTTGAGAAGATGGGCATTACGGTTGATCTGGTCGAGTTCCAGGGAGGCCCCGCCGAAATTTCGGCAATGGCTTCGGGAGACATTGACATCGCACAGATCGGCCATGGTGCACACGCGCTCTGCGCTGAGGGCGAAGCGATGATCTTTGAGATCGACTGCACCAGCCTTGCGGATGCGGTTATGGGCAACAAGGAAAAGGGCGTCAACTCGATCGCTGACCTGAAAGGCAAAAAAGTCGCTACCACAGCCGGCACTTCTGCGGAGATTATCCTCAATCTCGCGCTCGCTTCCGAAGGGCTGTCCCAGTCTGATCTGGAGATCGTGGAGATGGATGCGAATGGTATGGTTTCGGCTATGATCAGTGGAAACATCGACGCTTGCGCGACCTGGTCTCCGGGCACCATGACCATCGCAACCGCGATGGGTGACAAGGTGATTACGCTTGCCACCAACAACGACTATCTGGATCAGGCGACCTTCCCGTCCAGCATGATTACCACCAAAAAGTATGCGGACGAGAACCGCGATATCCTTGTTCGGTTCACCCGCGCGCTCCAGATGGCGATGGACTATCGCGCTGCCAACATCGACGAGATCGCGAAACTGGTTGCGAAACAGTGCATGGTCGATGAGCAGACAATGCTCGACTGCGTAGGAGAGGGCAACTGGCTCACCGGCGAGTTTGTCGCTTCCGCGGTTAAGGAAGGCACAATCAAGAGCTACTATGAGAATCAGCAGAAAGTGTTCATCGACAGCGGACGTCTGACCGAAGCCGTGGATGTCAACAATTATGTTCTGTTTGATGTCATGGAAGAAGCTGCTGAGGCAAACGCGAAAGCGGCGTAACCATATCGGACCTGTTCCGGCAGGCCCAAAATGCCAATGCAGGAGGGCATAAAGAGGGCCAAAACCCCGCTTTATGCCCTTCTCTTACCGGTTTGCCTTCCCGGCTGGCACTATGGTATAATAGCTGCAAAGCAGCTATTATACCAGGATTATGGCCAGGACGATACGCAGGCAAAGCCCGCTCCCGTCCCTATGGCCGATTATATCAAATCACTTCGTGATTATGATATAATAGCTGCAAAGCAGCTATTATATCGGGATTATGGCCAGGACGATACGCAGGCAAAGCCCGCTCCCGTCCCTATGGCCGATTATATCAAATCACTTCGTGATTATGATATAATAGCTGCAAAGCAGCTATTATATCAAATCACTTCGTGATTATGATATAATAGCTGCAAAGCAGCTATTATACCGGGATTATGGCCAGGACGATACGCAGGCAAAGCCCGCTCCCGTCCCTATGGCCGATTATATCAAGGCTATGGCCGAGACGCTGCACAGGCAAAGCCCGCTGCCGTCCCTATGGCCGATTATATCAAGGCTATGGCCGAGACGCTGCACAGGCAAAGCCCGCTCCCGTCCCTATGGCCGATTATATCAAGGCTATGGCCGAGACGCTGCACAGGCAAAGCCCGCTGCCGTCCCTATGGCCGATTATATCAAGGCTATGGCCGAGACGCTGCACAGGCAAAGCCCGCTGCCGTCCGGATGTCCGGTTAAACCAGAGAAAAGGCCGGAAGCTCTGGAGGGACGGTCGGATCGTGTCGATGTGGGAGGGGGCGCTGTTGTGCTGTTCATTATTTTGGTCTCGATCGCCGTTTTTTCGGTGATCCTGCTCGCCTACCGGAGGGATCATTATGCACTGCTCATCTTTGGGATGGGAGCGAGCCTGATCCTGCTGCTCGTTGGCATCATCATCTATACCGCAAAGACCGGCGGGATGAGCGAGGCGCAGAAGGTATTCCTCTATTTTTCGAGTGGCATCCAGAAGCGGCTTTCCTATCTGATCTTCCCGCTGAGCCGGTTGGGGTATCTGATCGCGATTGGACGGTATCTGTTCCCGCTTTTTCTGCTGCTCGTCGCGCTCAATTACAGTATGATCCCGTTGGTGCGCAGATGCCGGAAATGGTGGGCATTGATCTGCTTTTTTCCGATCGTGAGCCTCCTGCTTTATTATCCCCGGGTTTTCTACACGATCGTGCGCAACCGGTTTGTACTCCAGCGTTTTCTGATGACCGCTATGGTGCTTTGGATCGTGCTCTATCTGCTGGCGGCGGGGGTGCTCCTGCTTCATGAGTATGCAAGTGTTACAATCGCCTATTACAGGCGGCAGTTCCGCACCATCGTCATACTGATCGCAAGCATGATGCTGCTTTACCTGATGTTTGGACTCCAGGACCCGATTCAGGTCTATCAGCTTTATACAACGGAATATATGTGGTTTAATGGGATGTCCTATGCCAACCCGGACATCCCGCTCTGGATGTGGCAGGGGATGAGCGTTTTGATCGCCTTTTCTCTGGTGCTGGGATTCTGGAATCTGCGGGAATATAGCCAGATTACTGTCCGGGAGAACGACAGGGCGGTTTCGCTCGAACGCAAGTTTGATACCGCGAGCATGGGGGTATCGGTTTTTGTGCACAGCATCAAGAACCAGCTTCTCGCGGCGCGGGTCGCCTACAAAAAACTGGAACAGGAGCTGGCGAAGCCCGAGCAGGATGAGAAAAAACTGGAAGAATACCTGCATCTGCTCGAGACGATGAACGACACGATGCTCCAGCGGATGGAGGAGCTTTACAGAAGCGTAAAATCCAGCTATATCTCGCTGACCCCGACCTCTGCGGAGGAGATTGTCCGGCTGGCAGCCCAGCGGTTCGCCCAGAAATATCCGGAGGTATCGCTCGAAGTCCTGCCGGTGCCGCAGGTGCTCCTTCTGGCGGACAGTACCCACCTTACGGAAGCGCTCTATAACCTGCTCACAAACGGCTATGAGGCGACCGTTGCGTCCGGCAGGCCAGACCGGAAGGTCGCATTGGCGGTACACGATGAACGGTTGTGGGTGGTTTTCGAGGTGCGGGACAACGGCTGTGGAATGACCCGGCAGGAACAGAAAAAAATTTACGACCCGTTTTATACCAATAAGAATACAAACTTCAACTGGGGCATGGGGCTGTATTATGTCTGCCAGATTGTCAAAAGCCATCTCGGCGCACTGCGGGTGGAGAGCGTAAAAAATGAGGGGACCAGCTTTTTCATGCAGCTGCCCCGCTACACGCCGCGTGTAGATACAGCCCTGCAAAGGAGACAGAGCAAATGATCCGGATACTTGTGGCGGAAGATTTCGACCTGCTGCGGCAGGACATCTGCGAGATGCTCTCGGCGGAACCGGATATTGAGGTGGTGGGGGAATCGGCGACCGGTGCCGGAATGGTAGAGCTGGCTTTGTCGACGGAAAGCGACCTGATCCTCATGGATATTGAGATGGAAAACCTGAATGCGGGTATTCATGCGGCAGAACGGATCCGCGATGCGATTCCGGATCAGAAGATCATCTTTCTGACTGCGCATGAAACCCAACAGATGATTACCACCGCAATGGCCACCGGTGCGGTTGACTATATCGTCAAGGGCTGCACCAACGACGAGATTTTACAGCATGTCCGCGCCGCTCACGACGGGCAGCCGATGATGAACAGCAAGATTCAGGAAACGATCCTGCGGGAGTATTCCCGGCTGAGGCGCTCGGAACAGAGCCTGCTCTTTTTTATCAACAATGTATCCCAACTCACCTCTGCGGAAAGGGACCTTGTCCGCCTGCTGCTTCAGGACAACAAGGTCAATGACATTGCCCGAATCCGCTGTGTCGAGGTGGTGACGGTGAAAACCCAGATCAAAGGCTTGCTGCATAAGTTTGGATGCAGCCGCACAAAAGAGATCGTCTCGATGATCCGCGACCTCAAAATTGAACACCTGTTTTAAGGGCTGCCTGAAAAATCGAAAGCAGGGTTTTTGGCAGGAGGCGGTACCTGCCGCGTTTTGTGAAAATGCGTTATTTCCGCTGTTTTCAGGCAGACCCGGGATGAAAGGAAGTGTTTGGACAGATGAACTATTATCAGATTCCCAGCGCAGAGTTGGGGAAGAATGCAAAGCTGCCGATTCTCAAACTCGGGGATTCGGGAGAAGTTTTTTATGAACTGGCGCTTGAGATGGTCAAGGGCATTGAGGAGAACAACGCCAGAGGGGACAAGACCGTCTATATCTGCCCGGTCGGACCGGTGGGGCAGTACCCAATTTTTGTGCGTCTGGTGAACGAACGGCGCCTTTCCCTGAAAAACTGCTGGTTCCTCAATATGGATGAGTATCTGGACGAAAACGATCGCTATCTGCCGGTTGACCATAAGCTCTCGTTCCGCGGATTCATGCAGCGGGAGGTCTATGGAAAGATCGACCCGGAGCTGCTCATGCCGGAGGAGCAGCGTGTATTCCCCGATCCCCAGGACCCGGCGTCGCTCACAGCCCTGGTCGAACGGCTTGGCAAGGTGGATATTGCATTTGGCGGGATCGGGATCAACGGCCATCTGGCGTTCAACGAGCCACAGGAAGGGATGAGCGAGGAGGAATTTGCCCAGCTTACCACCCGCGTGCTTGACATCAGCCGCGAGACGCTGACCGCCAACGCGATCGGTGACCTGAGCGGTGCGATCGAAGCTATGCCGAAGCGGTGTGTGACCATCGGAATCAGGGAGATTCTTTCGGCAAAAAAGGTACGGCTGGGCGTCTTCCGCGACTGGCACCGCTCGGTGATCCGGCGCGCGGCTTATGGGGAGCGTACCGCACAGTTCCCGGTAACCCTGCTCCAGAACCATCCGGACGCCATGATCCTGACCAACAGCAATGCGGCCCAGCAGCCATTCTAGGGATACGGGGCGGTTTGAAACGTTTTATCTGTCCTTTCCGAGGGGGAAGAAGCCGGTAAGCAGAACCTCCGCCGCATCGAAGGAAAGGGCTGGACAGGTTTCAGCAGGGGAAAACAAGAGATTTTAGAGGGAAAGCTACCATGGAAAAAGTATTGCTTCAAAATGCGTGTTTCTATAAGGATGGCAGGTTTTCAGAAGGGAATCTGCTGATAAAGGATGGGAAGATCGAAGCGCTGGGCATCGGGATTTCGGCAGACTGCGAAGTGGTCGATCTTGATGGCGCCTATCTGGTGCCCGGCTTTCTCGATGTGCATACCCACGGCGCTGCTGGTGTGGATGTCAATGCTGCGGATGTGGCAGGGCTGGAAAAGATCGGGAAGTTTTTCGCTTCGCAAGGGACAACAGGCTGGCTCGCCAGCGTCCTGACCGATACCGAGGAACAGACCACCTGGTGTCTCGAGCAGATCCGGCAGGCATCCGGACGCCCGACGGAAGGGGCGCAGCTGCTCGGCGCGCATCTGGAAGGCCCGTTCCTGGCATCGGAGTACAAGGGCGCAATGCCTGAGCACCTGCTCCAGCAGGGGAACATTGGCCTCTTCCGCAAATACCAGGCTGCGGCGGGCGGTACGGTGCGGTATATCACCGTTTCCCCGGAGGTTGAAGGGGTTCCTGAGATGGTAGAAACCCTTTCCAAAGAGGTCCGGATTGCGATTGGCCATTCGGGCGCGGATTATGCTTCCAGTATGCACTGCATCCGCAATGGCGCATCCAGCTGCACCCACACTTTTAATGCAATGCGGCTGTTCCACCAGCATGAACCGGCGATTATGGGCGCGGTGCTCGAATCGGATATCTATTGTGAAGCGATCTGCGACGGGCGGCACCTGCATCCTGCCACCGTCCGGATGCTCCTGAAAGCCAAAGGGTACGACCGGGTCATCGCGGTGACCGACAGCATCATGGCTGCGGGCCTGCCAGACGGCGATTACAAGCTGGGAGTGAATGATATTGTGGTCGAGGATGGGGATGCAAAGCTCGCTGACACCGGTGTACGTGCGGGGAGCACGCTGACCACCGGCCAGGCGCTGCGCAATCTCGTCCATTTCACCGGGCAGCCGGTCGAACGGGTGCTCCCGCTTCTCACTGAGAATCCGGCGCGGATGCTGGGGATATTCGGGCGGAAGGGTTCGCTCGAACCAGGAAAGGATGCAGACCTGGTGGTGCTTGACAAAGCGCTTCAGGTAAAGGCCACCTATGTCGGTGGGAGGGCTGTTTATGTCAGGGACGGCCGGAACGTTTAGAGGATTACAATAAGGGGGAATCATTATGCCATTGGTACCACTGCGTGCCATTCTGGAAGCAACCGACAGATATCAGTACGCACAGGGAGCGTTCAACGTGAACGCGGTCGCGCAGGCGAAAGCCGCGATTGAAGTGCACGAGATGTTCCGCAGCGCGGCGATCCTACAGGGCGCTGACCTCGCAAACGGGTTCATGGGCGGACGCATAGATTTTATGAATGCGACCCTTGAAGATAAGAAGGCCGGCGCAAAAAATATTGCGGCAGCGGTGAAAAGGTATGGGGAATCCAGCCCGATTCCGATTGCGCTCCATCTCGACCATGGTCGGGACATCGACTCCTGCAAGGCGGCGATTGCGGGCGGTTACACCAGCGTGATGATCGACGGTTCCAGCCTGCCGTTTGAGCAGAACATTGAGGTCACCCGTGAGGTGGTCAAATATGCGCACGAACGGGGCGTTACTGTCGAGGGGGAGCTGGGTGTGCTTGCAGGGGTGGAGGACCATGTGTTCAGCGCCAGTTCGACCTATACCAATCCGCTCGACGCGGTGGAATTTTTCAAAAAGACCGGTGTAGACTGCCTCGCCATCAGCTACGGCACCATGCATGGCGCCAGCAAGGGGAAGGACGTCAAGCTGCGCAGGGAAATTGCGATTGCAGTAAAGGAATGCCTGATGCACGAGGGAATCTTCGGTGTACTGGTCAGCCATGGGTCGTCTACCGTCCCGCAGTATATTGTTGACGAGATCAACGCACTCGGCGGAGAGATCAAAAACGCCTACGGCATCGCGCTCGATCAGCTCAAGGCGGTTTCCAAGTGCGGGATCGGCAAGATCAACGTGGATACCGATATCCGGCTTGCGGTCACCCGCAACCTCAAGGAGCTGTTCCGTGACCGCCCCGAGCTGCAAAAAAGCGAAAAGGTCGGGAAGATGTACGAGCTTCTCGAGTCGAACAAATCCGCATTCGATCCGCGCGTATTCCTGCCGCCGATCATGGATACGGTCATGTATGGCACCATCGACCACGACGACCTGTCTGCGGTCACAGGCTGTATCGAGCGCGGCGTGAAAGAAGTGGTCGGGACACTGATTGTCGAGTTTGGCTGCGTGGGCAAGGCGCCGCTGGTCGAGCGGGTGACACTGGATGAGATGGCGGAGCGCTACCGCAAGGCCGGGATTTGAGGAGGAAAACAGATGAGACTGGAATTTGAATATGGACACGGCACAATGGCAGCAAACCTGCCGGACACCACCGATGTGTTTATCCCGGGGCAGACGGTGCCCGATCCGCCCTGTATCCCGGAAGACCGGATTGCCGAGGAGACGCTCAAAAGCATCCGGAATCCGATCGGTATGGAGCCGCTTTCCCAGCTGGCGCACAAGGGCAGCAAATGCGTTATCGTGTTCCCCGACCGGGTCAAGGGCGGGGAGCAGCCGACCGCGCACCGCAAGGTATCCATCCCGCTGATCCTGGACGAGCTTTATGCGGCCGGTGTCGAGAAAAAGGACATCCTGCTGATCTGCTCGAACGGCCTGCACCGAAAGAATACCGAGCAGGAGGTTCGCGGGGTACTGGGGGAGAAGCTGTTCAACGAGTTCTGGTATACCCATCAGATCATCAACCATGACAGCGAGGACTACGATCATTTGGTTGATCTCGGCACCACCGAGCGGGGGGACCCGGTGCTCATGAACAAATATGTCTATGATGCGGATGTTGCGGTCCTGATCGGCCATGTACAGGGCAATCCGTACGGCGGCTACTCGGGCGGTTATAAACACTGCGCGACCGGCATCACCCATTGGCGGTCGATCGCGAGCCACCATGTTCCGCAGGTCATGCACCGTCCCGACTTTGTCCCGGTCAGCGGCACCAGCCTGATGCGCACCAAGTTTGACGAAATCGGTATGCATATGGAAAAATGCATGGGCAAGAAGTTCTTCTGCTGCGACGCGGTGCTCGACACCAAATCCAGGCAGATTTCGGTCTACAGCGGTTATGCCAAAGAGATGATGCCGATTAGCTGGAAGGATGCGGATAAGCGCACCTATGTCCACTGGGCGGAGAAAAAGTATGATGTATTGGTGTTCGGGATGCCGCAGTTCTTCCACTACGGGGAAGGGATGGGGACCAACCCGATCATGCTGATGCAGGCGCTTTCGGCGCAGGTGATCCGCCACAAACGGATCATGAGCGACCACTGTGTGATTATCTGCTCCTCCCTCTGCAACGGCTATTTCCATGACGAGCTGTGGCCTTATCTGCGGGAGATGTATGAGATGTTCCAGCATGACCAGATGAACACGCTGCCGGACATGAACCGCTATGGCGAGTATTTTGCGACCAATGAGGAATATATCCGCAAGTACCGCTATTGCAACGCGTTCCATCCGTTCCATGGGTTCAGCATGATTGCCTGCGGCCATATCGCGGAGATGAACACATCGGCGATCTATCTTGTGGGCGCACAGGAGCCGGGCTATGCCCGCGGGATGGGGCTGAAAACCCGTCCGACCTTTGAGGAAGCGCTTGAGGATGCGAAGAAAAAATTTGTCGGGCCGAACCCGAACATCCTTGCCCTGCCGCTGACCTTCAAAACGGCGTCAGTGCATCTCTGCATGAAAGACCCTGCGCAAAACAGCGCGGCAGCCGATATGGGCAGCCATCCCTGCTGCGGCTGATTACAGAGAACGGTTCGGCTCCTCTGCGGAAGCGCCGTCCTGATGAAAAGGAACACCCTCTATGCAGAAAACAGACTGCATAGAGGGTGTTGTTATCAGGTGTGGGCGAGTGGAAAACAACAGGATCCTTTTGCTTTTAAATCGGAACAGGCGCGAATCCGAACGGTTTGTGCGGGGATGTATGCCCAGGAATGGCAGAATTATTCCTAGTGTTTAGTGGAATCGGCTGTATATCTTTAGAAATTGTTTAAAAAATCAAATTTTAATTTTATATATTAAATTAAATTATGAATTATAGACAATAAAAATGACAATATGGTAACAAAATCCTCTTGAAAAAGTCTTGTGGCCCGGTTATACTGAGACACGTTCCAAGCGGCCCGGACGACGGACGCCGCGGATCAAAACTTTTCTTTCAGGAGGATCCTAAACCATGAAAAAAGCGATTGCTATGCTGCTTGCAGTTTCTGCGACTATGGCCCTTGGCGTGACCGCCCTTGCGGATGACGTGGCCCAGGTGGCCGACACCGGGTCGAGCTCTTCCGATGTTTCTTCGGACAATAGCTCTTCGGACGCTTCGTCTGACAACAGCTCTTCCGACACCTCGTCTGACAACACTTCTTCCGATAACAGCTCTTCGGATGCATCTTCGGACAACAGCTCTTCGGACAACTCTTCCAGCTCTGAGGACGAGACCCCGGTGGGTGAGCCCTCTTCCCTGGTCTTCCACTCGGATGAGGACGGCACTGTCCTCGGTGAAGACCTCCTCGAGCCGGGCAGAGAGTACCGGTTCCCGGCATACGTTGAGTTTGGCGGCCAGAGAGCGAAGGTCGCAGTCAGCGACGAGCTGCTCAAGGACTACAAGTTCAATTACACCCGCGTGACCGCTTCGGGCGTCAAGACCTTCAAGATCGAGGAGCGCAAAGGCGTTTACTATCTGATCATCGAGACCAAGGACACCACCCCGACCAAGCCGGTTGACGTGAAGTACAATGTCAAGCTGGTCCGCAAATCCAACAATATCTCGGTATTCAGCCAGGAGGTCAAATTCTCCTACGGCTATGACGAGAGCAACGACGATTATATCAATGATCTGGACAAGGGCGATATCGTCGAGATCGACAACAACCGTCCGGTTATCACCAAAGAGCAGTTCAACAAGATTGCGAAACTCAACGATTATAAGAACGTCACTCTGGCGGGTGCCGGCTGGCAGTTCACTGTCAATGTGACCGACGAGACCACCAAGAACATGGTCTTCACCAACGCTGGTGTCAAAGAGATCATGGCAAAATATCCGGATCAGGACTTCAAGTTCTTCCGGTTCGGCGGCAAACCGTCCTTCAACTCGACCGGTAAGGTCGCGCTGGATGTCTCGGACATCGTGGACGACTACGAGAGCCTGAACCTCTACCGCTATGCGAACGGCCGCGTCTACAAGCTGAATGCGTCCTACAATGCAGCGGATGAGACTCTGGAGTTCCGTACCAACAAGCTCGATACCTTCTTTGTCACCGACAGGTCGATCAAAGACGGCACCATTATCGACGAGAACGTTGTGTCTGGCGGCAGCAATGCTGGCAGCAACGTCAACACCGACAAGAACAACCCGGGCACCGGTGCTGGCGACATGATCAACGCGGCTGTTATGGCAGGGATCGCTTCCCTTGCGGCTGCCGGCGCGATCGCAGCAAACAAAAAATCCAAATAAGTACATCTTTGTAAAAAACAATCTGCCGCCCCAATCGGGGCGGCATTTTTGATTATAATGCGCAGGGACTGTTTGAAGAATCGCAATGAGCGTCTTTTGCTATCAAAAGCGATATTTTTGCGCCGAAGTACAGCTGTTAAACACCTCTCATTTCGGGTCGATGCGATGCATCGGCTGCGGGGAGCCGCTTTGCATACCGTCTTCACCGCGCATATCTCGCACCTGCTCCCGCAGTACCCGGACCTCCCAACTCAAATTCCGCAGCTCATCCTGTAGATGTTCCGTCTGCTCGATCGCCCGGCCAAGCGACATGGAAACCATAATTGCAAAAACGACCAATCCCCAAAATACACCAAAGAAATAGGCAATCAGTGCGACCCAGAATCCCGCAACCATCATGCGAATCATGAATGACCCTCCTTCTCAGCATTTTGCATTTTATAAGAAATTATAGCAGAAGCGGGTTCCATTCGCAAGTAAGAGGTATTGCCATCGACACGCATGAAACCGCGCAAAAGAGTAGTTTGCCTCTATGGAGGTGCTGTATGCATGGTTCAACAAGATGCAATCCCGTGGATTCTGTCATTGGGCCGAATCCACGGGATTTTATGAGGCTTTCCTATAGGAAGATAAGCCTGCTGGCAACCAGAGCGTTTCGGGCAGGGGCCACCCTTACCGGTTACAGGTTTGTGCACTTGTTGTTCTGGAATTCCATCTGGATTTCAGACAGGCGTTCCGGCTCCTGGATCAGATCGCAGGCGACGCCGCAGAGCACCTTTGCAGCAATCACAACCGCCTCGTGCGCCTCTTCCCCCTTACCCGCCTGGAGGAACTCCAGCGAATGGGAGGATGTCCCAGGCGGGACCATGGCTACCCGTATACAGCTTCCCGGAACCTCATACATAACGTTGCTGAAATCGGAAGAACCGGTTTTTTCACGGGGAGGGCTGAGCCTGGGTGCCTGAACCAGTTCTGCATTCTCCATCAGAAGCTGATTCAGTTTCAGAACCGGAATCTTATTCGCCAGCCGATCCCCTTCTTTCAGGTCGTAGGTCACGTCGGCAATGAGCGCCGCGCCTTCAATGATTTTCCGGAACCGTTCCACCACCTGATCCAGCGCTTTGCGGGAGTAGGAGCGCAGGGAGAACCGCCCGATTGCGGTGTCCGGGACTACATTGGCAGGGCCGGGGGACTGGGCAATGGTATAGTGCATCCGGGTGTCCTCCGGGACATGCTCCCGCAGGAATTCCACCCCCTGGAAGGCCACAAGAAGCGCGTCCAGCGCACTGCGGCCGTCCTCCGGCTTCAGGGCAGCATGGGCTTTCCTGCCGTGAAAGGTGACGGTAAAGCTGGACATAGCCATCGACTTCACATCCACAGTGGTGGTGGGGGAGCCATGCATCATCAATGCCACGTCAATGTCTTTAAAGCAGCCATTTTCCAGCATCCGCAGTTTTCCATGGGTAGTCTCTTCGGCGGGCGTGCCATAGACTACCACAGTATAGGGCATTTCTCCGGCGCATACCTTCAGGGCCTGAGCCGCTCCCACGATGGCAGGACCCTGCATATGGTGCCCGCAGGCGTGGCCCAGCCCCTCCAGGGCGTCATACTCACACAACAGCCCGATCCGAGGGCCACCCTCTCCGTTCTGAAAAACTGCCCGAAAGGAGGTGGCGATCCCTCCCACACCGTGTTCAACCTGAAATCCACATTGGGTCAGATAGCCGGTGATGGCTTTTTCTGCCGAAACTTCCTGAAATCCCAGCTCCGGATGATCATAGATATTGTCAGCCATGGTCAGGAGGGCTGAACGCTGGCTCTCAACTGTCTGGAAAAGCTCGTCTTTTGTCATCATTTCTGGATCCTCCTTGGATTTTTCAAGCCTGCGGCAACCCCGCCGCAGGCCCGAAAAGAACCATTTTCTGATTTTTTTTTCAATAGGTTCATTCGAAACAGGTTATCAGGCCAAACGGATAAACTGTGCAATGCTGACCAGGACGCAGCCGGTTACACACCAGATCAGGAACAGCTTCCACATGAATTTCATCCACTTGTCATAGGGTACGTTGGCCGCACCGATCAACCCCATCAGAGCGGTGGAGGTAGGCAGGACATAGTTGCAGAAGCCGTCTCCAAAGTTAAAAGCGAGAATCGCGGTCTGGCGGGTCATGCCGACCAGATCGGCCACAGGCAGGAACAGAGGCATGACCACTGCGGCCTGACCGGAACCGGAGGTGATGAAGCAGTTGATGACGATGTTGAGCAGGAACATCACAGGGGCTTGAAGGAAGGAGGGCACCACGTTCAGGACACCCGCCATCGCATAGACGATGGTGTCGATGATTCCGCCGGCGGAGAGGACCGCGGCGATCGCCCGGGCCAGGCCGATAATCAGGGCCGCGCCCAGCATCGTCTTGCATCCAACCACCAGACCCTTGGCGATGGCGGAAGGGCCTTTCTTGTCGAGCAGGCCGACAATTACCGTCAACCACAGGAACATGGCCGCAAAGTTGGCCATTTCCCAATCCAGGTTCAGGCCCCCGTAGACGATGAGACCGAGCGCGCCGACCACGACTGCCAGGATCGCCCAGCGCCGCCAGGTCATGGTGCCGAAGGAATCCAGGTCCGCATTGTTTTTCATCTCGTTCTGCTGGTCCAGCTCATACATGGGACTCAGCTGGGGGTCTTTCTGGATTTTCATGGCATAGCGGATCAGATAGGCATTCGTGATAACATAGAATACCACCAGGCATACGAACCGGTATCCGATGCCGGAGTAGGGCTGCAGACCAGCGATCTCCTGCGCAACAAGGGTGGTATTGATCTGAAGGGTGCCGGTGGAGAACCCGATAGCGCCGCCCAGAAGGATGATGCCCACGCCCACAATCGAGTCAAGCCCCAGTGCGTAGGAGAGCATCAGGGTGATGGGAACAAAGGGGATAAACAGGTTCACGCCCTGGGAGGTGCCGATGGCTGTGAACACCAGCGTCAGAATCGGGATGAAGATGTATAGCCGCGAGGAAAACCTTCTTGCCACCTTGGCCACCGATGCCTGAAGCGCGCCGCTCTCGGTCACCATATGGAATGCGCCGCCTGCAAACAGGATGACCAGAATCAGGTCGATGGATTTGGAAAACCCGGTGACCACATAGTCCATGATGGCCCAAGGGGTGACGGGTGTGCTCTCCACAAGATGGAAGCTGCTCGGGTCAATCAGTTTTTTCCCGGTAGCCGCGTCTTCAACCCGCACATATTCGCCGGACGGGATGAGCCAGGTCAGCACAACAGCAGCCAGGATGATGACGAAGATGATGACCAGTGTGTGTGGCATTTTAAATGCTTTTTTTGCTTTTGGTTCCATAAGTTTCTTTCCTCCTCTTCTTGGTCCTGCCGGGCAGGGGACTCACCGCTTCCCAACCAGAGGTTCCCAGCCTGACAGCTTTATCAGGACACCAACGCAGAAAAGCCTTGCCGCTTTTCCTGACATTCAGTATAATGGAATGGCAGAATAACGCAAATCATCTCGCTTTTTAGGTGGTATAAGAAAAACTTATGGTTGGTACGCGGAGGAGGCTGTTTTATGAATCTGAAGGAGCAGCACTATATTGTGACACTGGCCGACTGCGGCAGCATGACCCGGGCCGCAAACCGTCTCGGGGTGACCCAGCCAGCCCTGTCCTCCTATTTGTCCTCTGTGGAGAACGGGCTGGGATACCCGCTGTTTGAACGTACCGGGAAGAGGCTGGTGCCCACCTATCTGGGGGAGGTATATCTGGAAAAAGCCCGAAAAATACTGGCGCTTGGGGCAGAATTTGACATCCAGCATGACCTTGTGCTGCATGGGCATCGGGGACGCCTGCGGGTGGGCTTCCCCATACGGCGCTCTCCACAGCTGGTGCCATCGGTGTTGAAAACCTTCCAGAACCTCTATCCGCATGTAGAGCTTGTGATCTATGAAGGCAACATCAAAACCATGGGGGAGCTTCTGAGCACCGACCAGCTTGACCTGATGCTGTGCAATGCGGTCCAGCCCGATCAAAAGTTCGAATATACCCTTTTAGACCACGATCCGGTGCTTTTTCTGGCGCCAAGGGACCACCCCTTGTGCGGCTATGCGAAATACCGGGAGGGGTTTGCCTGCCCGTGGATCGACCTGAAACTGTTTCAACAGGAAGTTTTTATCCTACAGCACAACGACCAGAGCCTGCGTCAATATTCCGATGAGCTGCTGCGGCAGGCAGGGGTAACCCCCCATCGCACCACTCTGATCCGCAATATCGAGACAGCCGCCCAGATGACGGCAAGCGGCCTTGGTGTTTCCTTCTGCCTGAAAAGCTACCTGCGGGATATGCGGTTTATTCAGACACCCCAGGTTTTCTCGGTGGGGGAGCGGCAGCTGTCCGCCGATTTTTCGGCGGCGTACCCCAGGGGCAGCAGGCCCTCGGAACATGCAGTCCACTTGCTAGAACTTATCAGGGAACTGGTGGGGATGGAGGAAAACCCGCTCCACAAATTCTTTCTTTGAATTTTGTGCAACTTTTTTCGGTGATCGCCGGACGACTTGGAAACAAGCGCATCAATGATAAAAGTCTTCCTGCTGGAGCACGCGGGTTACAATCTGGATAAACTCGACAGAATAACGAGGGAGTTTTTCCTCTCTGGGATAGCAGGCATAAAAATGCCGGTGGTTCTCGTAATCCAGAAGCGGATAAAAGGCCCCATGGCGGCGGGTTGGGCCGTCTACATAAATATTGGAGCAGAGCATACAGCTCCCGGTCCCCAAGGCTACCCGCCGGGCGACCTCCAGAGAATCGGTTTCAAGCAGAATATGCGGCATCAGGCCACAACGCCGGAACAGGTCATCCTGGACCACCCGGACGCTGTGGCCTTTTTTCAGGCTTACGAACGTTTCTTCTCCAGCCATATCCAAAGTGATGGGGGTCCCGTCCGGATAGCGGGCAGCCAAATGGGAGCGTTTCCCTGCCAGAATGCCGATCACTTCCCGTTCGATCAGCTCGTAGGATAGGCGGGGGCTGGTAGATTCGATCGCGGCCAGAGCCAGGTCTACCTGGCCCTGGAGGACCAGTTCCTCCAGATGGGCGCTTCCCCGCTCGGTGATCTCCAGAAGCACATGGGGAAACTGGGCCATGAACCATGGCAGAGCCAGCGGAAGCACCTGCATGGCGCGCTGGACGCTGATCCCCAGCCGGAGCCGGCCGCTGTTCTCCTCCCGGATCGCCTGGATCTGGGTTTCCAGGCGCTGGCTGGCGGCCAGGATGATCCCGGCAGTTTGCAGATATTTTTCCCCTGCGAAGGTGGGCCGGAAGGGGGACACGCTCCGGTCGAACAGCGAGACCCCCAGTTCGGCCTCCACCTGTTTGAGCATCTGGCTCAGGGAAGGCTGGCTGATATAGAGCTTTTTTGCGGCGGCGGTGATACTGCCTTCCTGCGCGATGGTGCGGATATAATGGGCCTGTTTCAGGTTCATAGAAAAATCCTCCCCGGTTTGTTGCAAAACGTCCAAATGGTATGGCCTGCATCTGCTTTACATCATAACATAATCTCTATATAAGTCAATCTATAGCGGGTTTCATAAGAAAAAAGTTATATAAAATGCAGAAAAATTCTATTTGTCCCTAATGAGGATGCATGTTAAACTATTGCCATCAAAGAGCGGAAAGACCCCATTTTATAAGGAGGCACAGGAGATGGAAATTTTGAAGCCAGCCATTGCCGGAACAATGGAATCCAGCGATGCGCAAGTGACAATAGAGCCGGGCACAGCGGGTATTGAGCTGACCCTTACCAGCAGCGTCATGAATCAGTATGGGCGGCAGATCAAAGCCACCATTTTAGAGACGCTGGAACGGCTGGGCGTTGCCAGCGCCCGTGTAACCGTCGTGGATAAAGGGGCGCTGGACTGTACCCTGAAAGCGAGGGTGGAATGTGCGGTGTTCCGCAGCTGCGGCCAGTCGGCCGCAAATATCCCCTGGGGAGGTGCGGTAAGATGATTCCCCGTCCAAGACCCGAACGGTTCCGGCTGCGCCGCACCATGATGTTCATGAATGCACAGAAACCGGGGCTGATCAAAGATGCTTATATCTATGGCGCTGATTCCATCATGCTGGATTTGGAAGATGCGGTGGCCGAGAACCAGAAGGACGCCGCACGTTTCTCCCTATACCACGCTTTACGGTCGATCGACTATGGTGACACCGAGGTGATCGTACGCATCAATGGTCTGGATACCCCCCATTGGCGGGAGGATGTCCGGGTGTGCGTGGCCGGCGGAGCCGACGGAATCCGCATCGCAAAGTGCGAGAGCGCCGATGATGTGCACACCATAGAACGCGCGGTGGAGGAAGCCGAGCGGGAGTTTGGTGTGGAGCAGGGGAGGACCCTGTTGATGGCCGCGCTGGAAAGCCCCAAGGGGGTGCTGAATGCCTACGAAATCTGTTCCGCATCCGAGCGGATGTTTGGGGTGGCGATCTCGGGCGGTGATTTCCGGAAATGTATGCAGACCACCCCGCAGCGGGATGGTGTGGATATGCTGTTCGCCCGCGGACAGATGCTGCTGGCTGCCCGCGCTGCGGGAATCCAGTGCTTTGACACCGTATTCACCAATCTGGACGATCAGGAAGGGTTCGAGGCCGAAGTCCTGCAAAACAAGGCGATGGGGTTTGATGGAAAAAGCCTCATCAACCCCAGACAGATTCGGTTTGTCCATCAGGTTTTTGCCCCCACTGAAAAAGAGGTCATGCAGGCGGAAAAAATCCTGCTGGCCTACCGGGAGCAGTCTGCCGCCGGGGTGGGCGTGTTCACTGTGGACGGCAAGATGATCGACATTGCCTTTATTCCCGGCGCCGAACGTACGCTGCGTCTGGCGCGGGCCTGTGGTATGTATGAGGGGGATCTGATATGAAAAATGCAGTTGGAAGGGAAATTCCCGATGCCCTGTTGACCGGGGGGCGGGAAGTTTATCAGGGGAAAGACCACATGGACGGCAGATACATCCAGAAAGCCGCCCCAAAGACCCGGCGCTGCGAGAAGCCGCAGGAAAGCAAGGTGGTGGAATCCATCGCACAGGCGCTTCGGCAGTGCAAAGCCGCAAATGGTATGACCTTTTCGTTCCACCACCATCTCCGGGATGGGGACTATGTGGTAAACATGGTGATGCAGACCGCTATTGAGCAGCTGGGACTGGAAGAACTGACCATCGCAGCCACCAGCCTGGGTTCGGCCCACGACCCTATTGCCGATTATATCGAGGCGGGTAAGGTGGTGGGGATCCAGACTTCCGGCATCCGGGGCCGGATGGGGGAGGTCGTGTCCGCTGGAAAGCTGAAGACCCCCGCGGTGATCCGCAGCCATGGCGGACGTCCCCGGGCGATTGAGGGGGGCGAAGTGCACATCGACATCGCCTTTATCGCCGCCCCTACCAGCGACTGTATGGGCAACTGCCGGGGGATCGGCGGCAAGTCCAACTGTGGAAGCCTCGGCTACGCCATGACCGACGCCAGATATGCCGATCATGTGGTGGTCATCACCGACTGCCTGGTGGATTTTCCCAACATGCCCGCCAGCGTAGAAGCCATCGACGTGGATGCGGTCGTGGTGGTGGACTCGATCGGCAACCCGCAGAAGATCGCCTCGGCCGCAGCACGCATCTCCCAGAATCCCCGTGACCTGATGATGGCAGAGGATGTCGCAAAGGTGATCGCCTCCACCCCCTACTTCAAGGATGGGTTTTCGTTCCAAACCGGCGTGGGCGGGCCTTCCCTCGCGGCCAACCTGTTTCTGGAACAGTATATGGATGACCGTGGAATCCGGATGGGCTGGGCCATCGGCGGTATCTGCGGGCCTATGGTGGAACTGCTGAAAAAGGGCAAGGTAGGCAAGGTGATTGACGTTCAGGACTTCGATCTGGATGGGGTGAACTCGATCCACCAGACCCCCGGACACTTTGAGATGAGCGCCAGCCAGTACGCCAATCCCGCAAACAAAGGGGCTTTCGTGAACAAGCTTGACTTTGTGGTATTGGCCGCGCTGGAGATCGACACCAGCTTCAATGTAAATGTTCTCACCGGCTCGGACGGTGTCCTCCGCGGCGCCCCCGGCGGGCATCCGGATGCGGCGGCCGGGAGCAAGTGCTGTATCATCGTCACTCCTCTGGTCCGGGGGCGGATGGCCACCGTCTGTGAGCATGTAGTCACCGTCACGACCCCCGGGGACTGTGTGGATGTGCTGGTCACCGACTACGGTATCGCTGTCAACCCTCTGCGGCCGGACCTGATCCAGTGCCTGGACGCGGCTGGGATTCCCCATGTGGGCATTGAGACGTTAAAAGAGAAGGCGTATGCGCTGGTGGGGACTCCGGACGATCTGGAATGGGAGGACCAGGTGGTGGCCGTACTGGAAGCCCGGGATGGGACTATTCTGGATGTCGTGCGGAAGATCAGGCCGTTTGCGCTGGACTAACAGAAATCAAACAGAAAGAGGTTACAGATTATGACTGAGACTATGGTAGGTATTCTCGGCTTCCTGTGCATCATCGCTATTGTGGTGACACTGTTCCGGAGCCGCACCCTTCCAAGCATTGCTTTTATCGTTTTCCCCTTTACCCTGGCGGTTGTCCTCGTATTGGGCGGTTACTATACCATGGGGAATGTAGGCTCCCTCATCAAATCCGGGTTTGGGTCCACCGCCCCTACTGCGGCTCTGTTTGTATTCAGCGTACTATATTTTGGGATTATGACAGATGCTGGTATGTTTGATGTTATCATTGGAAAATTGATGAAGGTGGTGGGCAACAGTGTTGTAGGCGTTACCGTCATGACCACTGTGATCGCCCTCATCGGCCATCTGGACGGTGGCGGGGCCTCCACCTTCTGTATTGTGGTTCCCGCCATGCTGCCGGTCTACAGGAAGATGCACATGCGCCCCGCTACCCTGCTGCGTGTGAGTGTGCTGGCGATGGGCGTACTCAATCTGATGCCCTGGTCCGGTCCCACCGCCCGCGCCGCCACTGTGCTGGGCATAGAGGCCAGCCAGCTTTGGAGCACGCTGCTCCCCATCCAGGCATTTGGTATCGCTCTGTGTCTGGCCCATGCTGTTTTGGCCGGTATTCAGGAACGGAAACGGGGTGCGGGCCTCAACGGTAGCCTGGCCCAGCTGGAAGGCGAGGTGGTGCTGGATGAGGCTGCCCAGGAAGCGAAGAACGAGCTGTCTCGCCCCGGTCTTTTCGCGGTCAATGTCCTGCTCACGGTCGCTGTAATCGCCCTGCTGATCTGGGATAAATTCCCCAGTTATGTGCCCTTCATGCTGGGCGTGGCCGCTTCACTGCTGATCAACTATGGGTTTACCGCCAAGGCCCACAAACAGATCATCAACAGCCATGCCGCTCCCGCTTTGATGATGTGCTCCACCCTGATGGGCGCCGCTGTTCTCATGGGCGTGCTGGTCAAGAGCGTCACGGTCAATGACGTGGAGGTTGCCAGTGTAGTCACCTGCATGTCCAACCTCATCAAGATGGTCCTGCCCGCTTTCCTGGGCCGTCACCTGCCCATTGTAATCGGCATCCTGTCTGTACCTTTGGCGCTGGCTTTCGATACCGACAGCTACTTCTACGGTATGCTCCCTGTTATGATCGGTATCGGCGAAGGATTCGGCATCGCCGCCCTGCCTATCGCTGTGGCAATGGTGGTCTGCCGCAACTGCGCCACCTTTATCAGTCCTATGGTACCCGCCACCCTCCTGGGCGTTGGCCTGGCCGATGTGGACATCAAGGACCATATCAAGAACAGTTTCCCCTATGTCTGGGGCTTCTCCATCCTGTGTATGCTGGTGGCTATTCTGCTGGGTATCATGCCTCTGTAAGCGCTCTCCTTTTCTTGTTTCCCCTGGCGTTCGTCGGTTGCTGCGTCAGGGGACTTTTTTTAGCAACCGCCCTCTGTTATAATGAAAACGCTGGAAAACATCAGGATGGGTCTTTTCCAGCCTGCGGCGATCCCACACTGCTGATATGAGGTGAATTTTATGGCAGATACATTGATTGCGGTTTCCCCAAAAGACACACGCGCCCAACGGCAGCTGGACGCACTTCTGGAGCAGGAGGGAATCTGCCGGGACGGAAATCTGGACTACACCTGCGGCCTTTTTGATGCGGATTGGAAGCTGGCTGCCACAGGAAGCTGTTTTGGGAATACCATCCGCTGCCTGGCGGTGGATCGGAGGCGCCAGGGGGAAGGGCTGCTCAACCAGGTGGTAAGCCACCTGATGGAGGTTCAGGCGGAACGCGGGAACACCCACCTGTTCCTATACACCAAGCCGCAGAGTGCCAGATTTTTTTGTGATCTTGGGTTTTATGAGATTGCGCGGGTAGAGGACCGTCTGGTCTTTCTGGAGAACCGCCGCCGGGGTTTTTCCGACTACTGCACAGCACTGGAACAGATGCGGCGGGAAGGGGAGGCGGCCGCGGTCGTTATGAATGCGAACCCCTTCACACTGGGCCACCTGCATCTGGTGGAGCGGGCCGCAGCGGCACATGAAACGGTTCATCTGTTTGTCCTCAGTGAAGAGGCCGGCCCCATCCCTTCCACTGTCCGCCGGCGTCTGGTACAGGCGGGGGTGTCCCATCTGCCCAATGTAATCTGCCATGAATCTGGCCCCTACATCATCAGCGGGGCCACCTTTCCCAGTTATTTTTTAAAGGATGCGGATTCGGTCATCCATGCCCACGCTGCTTTGGATCTGGAGGTCTTTGGAAAGATCGCCCCCTGCCTGAACATCAGATACCGCTATGTAGGGGAGGAGAAGAGCAGCCGCGTCACAGCCCTGTATAATGGGGAGATGGTCCGGCGCCTGCCGGAACTTGGCATCCAGTGCCGGGTGATCCCGCGTCTGGAACACGATGGACAGCCGGTGAGCGCCAGTACAGTCAGAAGATGGATTCATGATGGGCGGCTGGGGGAGATCGGTCCTTTGGTGCCCAAAACAACCTGGGACTATTTTGCCTCGCCCGAGGCCAAGCCGGTAATTGCTGCCATCCGGGCCTGTGAAGATGTGATCCACTATTGAAAGGAGCGGACAATGGAACGGGAAGTGACATTGACAGAAGTGTTGGAGGCCAGGGAAAACAGGGTATGGCATCAGAACGCCCTGCTTGAAAAATATGGGGTACCGGTCATCTCCTTCACCCTGAACATCGCCGGACCGGTCAAAGATTCCCCCCTGATCCGACGGTCGTTCCGGGCGGGGCAGGGACAGTTGGAGGCCAGCCTACAGGCAGCGAAGCTCCCTGTATTGGCTCGTCAGGAGCTGCTGGCTCCCACCGGTTGTGAGGCGCGGTATGCAGTGAAAGGAACAGCCCGGGAAGTGAAGGCGCTATGTGTTTCGATCGAAGACAGTACCGGGCTGGGCAGGCTGTTCGATATGGATGTCCTGGCTCCGGATGGCCGCAAACTGGATCGGGAAGAGGTTGGAGGCGGCTCCCGCAACTGCATCGTCTGCGGTGCGGAGGGGAGAGGGTGCGCCTCCCGGCGGGTCCATTCGGTGGAAACGCTTCAAAAGGCGACTCTGCGCATCATGGAGGAGCACTTCGCCGCTGCGGACCGGGAAACTGTCGCTGCGCTGGCGACAAGAGCCCTGCTGGAAGAGGTCTGCATCACGCCCAAGCCGGGCCTCGTAGATCGGGCAAACAACGGTAGCCACCGGGATATGGACCTTTTCACCTTTCTTGCCAGTGCCGCAGCTTTGGCCCCCTATTGGTCCCGCTGTGTGCAAATCGGCCAGGATACGGCAAAAGGCACCCCGTCAGATACTTTTCAGGCCCTGAAACAGGCCGGTCAGAGCGCGGAACGCACCATGTTTGCCGCTACAGGCGGCATCAATACCCACAAAGGAGCAATTTTTACACTGGGAACCATCTGCGGTGCTGTGGGGCGGCTGTGGCGGGCGGACAATCCCTGCCGGGATCCAAAAGCCATACTGGCGGAATGTTCCGCCATGGCGACCGCTGCGGTAGAAGCGGATTTTGCGGGCCTGAGCGATGAAACCGCCCATACCACTGGACAAAAGCTCTATCTGCGGCAGGGGTTGGCCGGGGTCCGAGGGGAAGCGGCCCGGGGTTTTCCGGGGGTCTCTGAGATTGCCCTCCCTGCGTTCCAGAGGGCGCTGGACTCCGGCCGAAGCCGAAACGATGCAGGGGCTGTCGCGCTGCTTCACCTGATCGCGAAGGTAACCGACACCAATATGATCGCCCGGGGTGGGCAGCCTGCTGCCAAAAGAGCGGCGGAGGACTGTGCCCGGCTGCTGGAACGCAGCCCTCTGCCGGAAATGGAGGATATTGCAGCTTTGGACCAGGCGTTTATCCAACAGAACCTCTCTCCGGGAGGGTGTGCCGATCTGCTGTCTGCATCGCTGTTTTTGTGGGGCTGGGAGAATGAGGAAATTTTGCACAAACCCTGCGAAAAAACATCTCCATGATTTTTTCAGAGTTGTCTTGTTTAATGTTGCAAAAGATGGTAAACTGGTAAAGAGCGGGGCGACATGGAGGCAGGATTTTGTCAGTATTGGAGGTGACTGTAAAATTTTAGCTGCTCCGTGTCCCGGGCGATTGTCCCGTCTCTCCGAACAGGAATTCTGTATGTTGTGAAGAAGAACCACAAAAAAGTTGGAAAGGATGTTTTACCCATGAAATGTCTCATTATTGATGCGGTCCACAGTTCGATTTCGGAAGAGCTTGGCAAGTATATGCAGGTAGATACCAAAATGCTCCCTTCCCAGGAGGAACTTGCGTCGCTGATTCCGGATTATGACGTGCTGATTATGCGTGTCGACCCCAAGATTGACAAAACCATCCTTGATGCTGCCGCAAACCTCAAGGTAATCGGTGTCTGCGCTGTCGGCCTCAACCATGTCGATACCGAGACCGCCAAAGCAAAGGGCATTCAGGTATTCAATGCGCCCGGTATGAACGCCAACGCAGTTGCTGAGCTGACCCTCGCAAAGATGCTCGAGATGTCCCGCCACACCATTCCGGCGAACCATGATGTCAAGGTCAACAAATCGTGGGATAAATATAAATTTGTTGGGCGTGAGCTGCGCGGCAAAACGCTCGGTATCTTGGGCTTCGGGCGCATTGGACGCCGTGTCGGTGAGCTGGGACGCGCATTCAAGATGAACATTGTTGCTTACGATCCGTTCCTCAAGCCCGAGGATTTCGAAAAAGAGGGCGCTACCGGCATGGGCGTGGACGAACTGCTCAAGGTTTCGGATTATGTGACCATCCATGTGCCCCTCACCGCAGAGACGAAAAACCTGTTCAATGCGAAGTCGATTTCTGAGATGAAAAACGATGCGGTTGTCCTCAATATGGGCCGCGGCGGAATCGTCAACGAGAAGGATATGTATGAGGCGCTCAAGGCTGGCAAAATCGGCGGCTATGCTTCGGATGTTATGGAGAACGAGCTGGCTGGCGGCGGACTCACCGAAGGCGCAGGCTTCGACTCCCCGCTTTTTGAGTGCGACAACTTCATTGTTTCTCCTCACATCGGCGCGCAGACCGTCGATGCTTCCCGTGATATCGCTGAACTGATCATCGCAAAGGTCAAGGAAGCGCTCAAGCTCGGCTGATTCCGTTTACACAGCTCCAGAAAGCCAGAACACAGAGAGCCGCCCAGCATCTGGGCGGCTCTTTTGAAATCCCTGAAACGCGGATTTCCTATTTATGATAGAGTTTTTTGGTCTGGTATTGGGGCTCGTAGGTGAGGTTCATCCCCAGCTTTTTAAACACAGCCACATCCACCTGTGAGAGGATGACAGAGGAGTGCGCTTCACACCCACGCAGTTTATCGAGCTGCTGCATCGCCAGTTCGGCGGTGGGGTTGGTTGCTGCCGAGATTGAAAGCGCGATCAGCGTTTCATCGCTGTGCAGGCGGGGGTTGTGGTTGCCCAGGTGGTCGACCTTGAGATGCTGGATCGGCTCAATGATGATCGGTGAAATCAGGTGGATGTTGTGGCTGATCCCCCCCAGTTCTTTGAGCGCATTGAGCAGGACTGCCGACGAAGCACCGAGCAGATCGGTGGTCTTGCCGGTGATAATTTTGCCGTTGGGCAGTTCGATCGCGGTGGAGGGCATCCCAGTTGCGGCCGAACGGTCGATAGCCGCCTGTGCGACCGGGCGGTCCTTGGTGGAGACCTCCGCCTGTTTCATCAGCAGATCGAGTTTATAAACGCTTTCCTCGCTTGCCATCCCCATCCGATGGGAAGCGAGCGTCTGATAATAGCGGCGGATGATCTCCTGTCGGGATGCCTGCACGACCGCTTCGTCATCGGTGATGCACATGCCCGCCATGTTCACCCCCATATCGGTAGGAGATTTATAGGGGCTTTCTCCGGCGATCTGATGGAAGATCGCATTCAGCACCGGGAATACCTCTACATCGCGGTTGTAGTTAACGGTGGTGACCCCATAGGATTCCAGATGGAACGGGTCGATCATGTTCACATCGTTGAGATCAGCGGTTGCCGCCTCATAGGCGAGGTTGACCGGGTGTTTGAGCGGCAGGTTCCAGATGGGGAAGGTTTCAAATTTGGCATACCCGGCCTTGATCCCGCGCTTGTGTTCGTGGTAAAGCTGGGAGAGACAGACCGCCATCTTACCGCTGCCCGGACCGGGCGCGGTGACCACAACCAATGGACGGGAGGTCTCTATGTATTGGTTTTTGCCGTAGCCGTCGTCGCTGACAATCAGGGGGATGTTGGAGGGGTATCCGGCAATCGGGTAGTGGAGGTAAACCTGGACCCCCAGGGTTTCCAGCCGGCTTCGGAATGCATCTGCCGTCGGCTGTCCGGCGAACTGTGCGATGACAACGCTGCCGACATACAGACCGATTGCGCGGAATGCGTCGATGAGGCGGAGCACATCGACATCATAAGTGATCCCGAGGTCACCGCGGACCTTGTTTTTTTCGATGTCCGAGGCGTTGATAACGATTACGATTTCTGCGCTCTCTTTGAGCTGGAGCAGCATTTTGATTTTGCTGTCAGGGGCAAACCCGGGCAGCACCCGCGAGGCGTGGAAATCATCGAATAATTTTCCGCCAAATTCCAGATAGAGCTTGTTGCCGAACTTTTGAATCCGCTCAAGGATGTGTTCCGACTGTAGCTTCAGATATTTTTCCTTATCAAACCCGACCTTTACCATTTTTCGACCCCTCCGTACGAAATATTTAGACATTATTTTAGCTCTTTAGCCCTGAAAAATCAAGGGGCATGCTATCAAAATTTTTGATGGCATGGGAGGGGGCGGGCTGTTCTGCCATCTAGGAGGATTTCCGCTGTCTCTCTTGTCACCGGCGGGCAGGCGTGCTATAATCAAAAAAGAATCCGGCCGCTTGATGAGGGTAGGGAGATACACCAGATTGGCATGGAGTCACACAGGGACACAGACCATTTTTGCAAAAAGGAGGTGCTGAAATGGGGCTTTTCCGCCGCAAAAAACAGACAGCCGGCAAGCCATCCGCACCACAGAAGCCGGTTTCGCTGCCGCAGACAGGGGCGCCTGAACCGGAACAGCTCAGCGAGCAGCAGGCGCGTGTGATGGCGCAGGCACTTTCGGAATATCTGAAGGGGAAGCGCTGAACGTCTGCTCCAAAGGCAGAACAGGCTGTGAAAAAAAGCTTGACCTGGACCGTTCCAGACGATAAAATAAGGACATTACCCGGGCGGCTGCCGCCCGAGAGAAAAGGAAAGTGAAACGATGAAAGCGAGAATTCCGAAACATCGAGAGTTTGTAATTGACATCAAGGAGGAAGACGAGGCACGCCAGCAGGAATGCTGGAACAAACTCGAAGCAATCCTGAACGATTACAAAAAACAGGGGAAATCGGTCTATACCGAGACATTTATTGAGGACAACGAGGAGAAGGTCAAAGCACTCCAGCAGGAGTACCAGTTCGAATATACAATTGAGCTGGTCTGATCCGCTTCACGAAAAAAAGCCTGTGCATGGGAACCCCATGCACAGGCTTTTGTCATCTTCTGCGAAGCCGCAGACAGAGCTTGCGCGCAAGATCGACCGGTACCACCGAAAAAGCGATCAGGCAGACAGCTTTCAATTCGGGCAGGGTAAGCCCAGCGGTGCGGAAAAGGGTTCCGCCGTAGTAGATGAGCAGAAGCTGTACCCCTGCGACCAACAGCATGACAGCCGCAAACGACGGGTTTTTTGCGAGATGGGCGAACAGATTGATCCGATGGGTGCGGGCATTGAAGCTGTTGAGGATGCCTGAAAAAACAAAAAGGGCAAAAAAGGCGGTCATGAAATAGGCATCCCCCGGTCGGAACAGGCTGCGGAAGAAAGGCAGACGCAGGAACGATACGCAGAGGGCGACTGTATACAGCCCGGTGACAATGATCTGGTTTTGCATCTCGGCGCTGATGATCGGTTCGCTGCGGCTTTTGGGCGGCTCTTTCATGTATTCGGCGAGCGGCGGTTCCCCCGCGAACGCCAGCCCGGCGAGCGTATCCATGATAATATTGATCCAGAGCATCTGAACCACTGTGACCGGGGTGTCGATCCCGATGAACGGCCCGATCAGCGAGACCCCGACCGCACAGAGGTTCATGGTGAGCTGAAAGACGATGAACTTGCGGATGCTTTTGAAGATCGTGCGGCCATAGAGCACCGCTTTGGCGATCGAAGCGAAGTTGTTGTCCAGGATGACGATATCACCGGCCTCTTTGGCGACCTCTGCGCCGCTCCCCATCGCGAATCCGACATCGGATTTTTTGAGGGCGGGCGCATCGTTGATCCCGTCTCCGGTCATGCCGACCACCAGCCCCAGTTCCTGCGCAATCCGCACCAGCCGGCTCTTATCAGTGGGCAGTGCGCGTGCGACCACCCGCAGGCGCGGCAGGACTGCCTTGAGGCGGCTGTCGTCAAGCGCGGCGAGTTCCGCACTTGTGAGTACTGCGTCTGGTTCGTTCGACCGAAGCAAACCGGCTTCCCGCGCGATCGCAACTGCGGTTTCCCGGTTGTCGCCGGTGATCATGACCGTCTGGATGCCCGCGCTTTCCACCTCCCGGACCGCTTTGCGCACCTCGGGGCGCAGCTCGTCCCGGATGCCAGCCAGCCCGATCAGGATCAGATCATGGGGAATCTCTTCGCTCCATGCGCCGTCGTATGCCGCGAGGACCAGAACCCGCATCGCCTCCCCTGCAAGCTGATTCCACGTCTGCTGGAGCGCTGCAAGGCTGGGGAGCGGGCGGATTTTGCCGTCTGGGGTGTAGCAGCGCTTGCAGTGCGGAAGCAGTTTTTCGGGTGCGCCCTTCAACAGGGTCAGATTCCGTCCGCCGCCCAGGCGCACTGACGAGAACTTCCGGGCGCTGTCGAACGGGAGAACATGTTCTTTGGAACAGGAGGGGGGCTGCGGCTGGACGGCCAGGAGGTAATCCAGGAATGCGCGGTCGGTCGCATTGCCGCCGATGGCGCGTCCCTGTGAGACGATGCTCGCTGTGTTGACAAACCCGGAGGTGCAGACCAGCTCAAACAGTCCGGGCGCCGCTTTGAGCGACTGGACGCTGTTGTATCGCTTTCCGTCCCCGGAAATCAGGGTGGAGACGCTCAGATTACCGCGGGTGAGGGTGCCGGTCTTGTCAGTGAACAGCAGATTGAGGCTCCCGGCGGTCTCGATCCCGATCAGTTTGCGCACCATCACATGGTCCCGGAGCATCCGGAACATGTTGGAGGAGAGCACGACAGTAATCATCATCGGGAGTCCTTCGGGAACCGCCACCACCACGACAGTGATCGCCAGAATCCCCGCATGCAGGAAGTTGGCGAGCATCCCGCCAAGGTCGTGCAGTTCTGCGAGGATCAGCGGGATGCTGTATCTGTTGTCGATCACGATGGCGTGGAACAGGTCGGCGAATGCGATCAGGCCAGCGGCTTTGTACCCCAGTCCGCTGATCGTCCGGGCCAGCCCTGCCAGACGGAGTTTGAGCGGACTTTCCCGTGTTTCCTCCTGTAGTTCCTGAGCAACCCCGCCGTAGAAGGTGTGGTCCCCGACATTTCGTACCACCATCAATCCCTCGCCCGAAGTGACCACGCTCCCGCGGAAGAGTTGGTTTTTTACGGTAAGGTCCCAGTCGTCCGCTCCGTTTTGGAGCGGAATTTTTACCGCCTCTTTGCTTTCCCCATTCAGCGCGGACTGGTCGACCCGCAGCTCGCCCGAAATCAGAATACCATCTGCCGGAACCCGTTCTCCTGCCTGCAACAGCACGAGGTCGCCCACTACGATCTCGGACATCAGAACCGAGAGCACCCCTTCCCGGCGCTTGACCCGGCACTGGATTTTAGCGGCATCCTCCTGTAATTTCAGGAAGGCGGACTCGCTCCCATATTCCGACAGGGTGGAGACAAAGGTTGCCAGGAAGATTGCCAGCGCGATACCGACAGTTTCAAACCAGTTCTGGCTGCGCAGGAGGAAGAGCAGATTCACCGCGAGCGCTGCCAGAAGGATTTTGATGATCGGGTCTCCGAAGCTCTCGAGAAATTGCTGCCAGAACCCTCTGCGGCGTTTCCGGGTAAACTGGTTTTCCCCATGCTCCCTCCGAGCGCGCTCCACTTCGGATTTGCTCAGCCCCCCGATCGAGTGGGCTGTCAGTCTTGCGGATTGCTGCCCCATTTTTTCGTCCCCCTTCTTTTGAATAGGCTTGTATACCTTATGCGGGGAACGAAAACATTATGAATCGCAAAAAGGCCGCCGGACAGCGGAAGGCTGTCCGGCGGGCCGCAGTGCATAGATTTGCTGGTGGAAACACATGGTGTTTATGTATATCTTTTGGGAAGGGGGCTTTTTCTCTTGTAAAAAGCCCCCTCTTGGCTCTGACTGCAAGTCAGAGCCAATTCACCCCCAAAAATGCGCTTCTCAGGCGGGTGCCCGGCACCCAAGAGGATGTTCCGCGCTCTGCGGAGCGCGGCCAAAGGCGCTGCCTTTGGAAACCGCAGCCTTTGAAAAGGCTGGCGAAACTTTTTATGATGGTTGCTTAAAAAGCAGGCAAAACGTTCCTTTGCGAAGCGGGGGCAGGGGACATGCCGCCCTACGAGAGCATCATACGGTCGTTGTCAAACGCCTTATGGCTGCGGTCCTTGAACAGCTCCAGCAGATCCGGGACGGTCAGTTTGGAGCGTGCGTCCCCTTGCAGGTCGAGGATGATCCGGCCGTTATCCATCATGATTGTGCGGTTGCCGCAATCGAGCGACTGCTGCATATTGTGGGTAATCATCATAGTGGTGATGCTGCCGCGTGCGACGATCTTCTGGGTCAGCTCGGCGACCTTCTCCGCAGTAGCGGGATCAAGCGCCGCGGTGTGCTCATCGAGCAGCAGTAATTTTGGGGTGACGATCGTTGCCATCATCAGGGTTACCGCCTGCCGCTGTCCGCCCGAGAGCAGCCCCATTTTTGTTTTCAGCCGGTCTTCCAGTCCCAGGCCCAGCTCGGAAAGCTGCTCCCGGAAGAAGTCTGAATCCTTTTTGCTGATCCCGAAGTGCACGCCTTTGCGCATCCCGCGAAGGTAGGCCATTGCCAGGTTTTCCTCGATCGTCATGTTCGGGGCGGTCCCTTTCAGCGGGTCCTGAAACAGCCGGCCGATCGTCCGGGCGCGCTGGTAATCGCGCAGGAAGGTGATGTTTTTGCCGTCAAGCAGGATATTGCCGCGGTCGATCAGGAACGATCCGGCAATCGAGTTAAACAGGGTCGATTTGCCAGCACCGTTCCCGCCGATAATCGTCACAAAGTCGCCCGGCGCGAGATGCAGGTTGATGTCAACGAGCGCCTTACGTTCGTTGGGGGTGTTCGGGAAAAAGGTTTTGCTGACGTTTTTCAGATCAAGCATCAAGCTTCGCCTCCTTCATCAGTTTGCGCACCCGGACCTTTTGAAGGATTGCCGGATAGGAGATTGCCAGCACGACGATTGCCGCGGAGATCAGCTTGAGGTCGTTGGGGGACATCCCACGCGCCATGACAAACGCAATGATCGTGCGGTAGATGATCGACCCGAGAACGACCGCGAGGATGTTGCGCGGGATGTTCGGCCGGCCAAAGATCACCTCGCCGATGATGAGGGAAGCCAGCCCGATGACCACCATGCCGATTCCCATGCTCAGATCGGCGAAGTTCTGGTACTGCGCGAGCATCCCGCCCGAGAGCGCGACCAGCGCATTTGCCAGCCCAAGCCCGATGAATTTCATCCGCTCGGTGTTGATCGAAGAGGAGCGGACCATATCCTCATTGTCGCCGGTCGCCCGGATGCAAAGCCCGAGCTGGGTGCGGAAGAAAAATCCCAGCATCAGGCAGACTGCCAGCAGGATTGCGCCCGAGACGAGCAGTTTCGAGAACTTCCCGCTGGAAAGGGTGTAAAGACTCGCGGTTTTGAGCATCGAAACCTGTGCCTTGCCATCCATCACATGCAGATTGATCGAATAGAGCGCGGTCATCGAGAGGATGCCTGCCAGAATCGGCTGGATTTGCAGTTTGGTCTGTAGGAAAGCGGTCAGACAGCCCGCCAGCGTGCCCGCCGCGACCGCCAGCCCCAGCCCGAGATAGGGGTGGCCAGCCACCGTGAGCATGGCAGCGACTGCCGCACCCAGCGTGAAGCTGCTGTCGACCGTGAGGTCGGGAATATCCAGAATCCGATAGGAGACGAACAGCCCCAGCGACATCAGCGCATAGATCAGGCCCAGCTCGACCGCGCCCTGCAAGGCGAATAAGGACATAAGATCACTCTTTTCTCAAAAAATCAGCAGATGGTTATTCCACGACGATTGCGGAGGAGAGGAGGTCCCCGGGGAGGGTTACGCCGATCGCTTCGGCGGTGGTGGTGTTGACAACGGTGGCAAAGTTGCTCAGTGTCTCAACCGGAATCTCGCTGATCGGGGTGCCTTCGAGCACCTTCACCACCATTGCGGCGGTCTGTTTGCCGAGCAGGGTGTAATCAATGCCGACCGTTGCGAAGCCGCCGTCAATGACCATCGAGTCTGCGCCGGTATAGATCGGGAGGCCCGCCTGTTTCGCCACCTCCGCGTAAACCGGCATTGCGGTTGCGACGGTGTTGTCGATCGGGGTATAGAATGCTTGGCATTTGCCCACCAGGGATTGTGCCGCCTGCTGTACCTCGCTCGTATTGGTCACAGTGGCTTCCACATATCCGATCCCCTTGCTGTCAAGATAGGTTTTGGCCTGCTCGATTACTGCGACCGAGTTGACCTCGCCCAGGTTGTAGACCAGGCCGACCGTCTCGACGCCGGGGGTAAGCTGGTTCATCAGCTCGAACACCTGGTCGACCGGGATCGCATCCGAGGTACCGGTGATGTTGCCTTCGGGGGCGTCAGGGTTCTCGACCAGTTTGGCCGCGACCGGGTCGGTTACCGCCGAAAAGACCAGTGGAATGTCGGGGGCTGCTGCCGCCGCAGAGATCGCGGTCGGGGTGGCGATCGCGACGATCAGGTCTTTGCCGTCGCCCGCAAATTTTTGGCAGATCGAATTCAGATTGGACTGGTCGCTCTGTGCGTTCTGGTAGTCGATTTCCACCTTGTCCGGCCCGTAACCGAGCGCTTCCATTTCAGCGGTGAACGAATCCCGAATCTGGTTCAGCGAAGTATGTTCCATGATCTGTGCCAGGCCGATCCGGTAGGTGTTGCCCGAGCCTGCATCAGAGGGTGCGGATTCTGTGGATGCTGCCGAGGAAGCGGGGGCGGGGTTTTCCGCCGCGGAAGAAGAGGGAGTGCTGCCGCAGGCGGCGAGGGAAGCGGTCATCAGGACTGCGATTGCTGCTGCAAAAAACTTTTTCATGGTTCAGTGCTCCTTTACATATAAAATGATTTATATGTTGGTGGAGGTACAGCAGGCTTTGCAGTTTCCGGAGAACAAACAAAAACACCTGCCCTTCCAACAAGGACAGGTGTAAAACCTGCGGTACCACCTTGATTGACGTAAAAACGCCCACCTCATCAGAGTGCCAACACACCCTTTGCCCGATAACGCCGGCACGCGTCGCAGGATACTCAGCAGATTCGCCTTTCACCGCGCCCTCAGGAGTCCATTTGCCCGTCCCGCGTTCCGGCCTGGTTCTCAGCTTCCCAAGCTCTCTGTGCGTGCGCTTACGGTTTTATCTCTCCGTCACTGGTTTATGTCCCCTATTTAAGCACAAACGGCCGGGATTGTCAACCCCTTTCTGAAATTTTATGCGGTGAAGCCCGAAAGCGTTCCCGGAACCAGAATTTTGTGCACAGCATAGGATGGTTCAGAATCAGGCAGGATTGAAGCTCTGTTTGAACGATGGAAACAGCCCCTGGAACGAGGGGGGGCGTATCCGCAGATGAAAGGGTGCGTGAAGATGGAAAAACTGAAAATCTGCGGCGGCAGCCGGCTGTCCGGGACGCTGCGGGTCCACGGCGCGAAAAATGCCGCCCTGCCGATCCTTGCGGCATCACTGCTGCCGGGTGAATGCGTATTACATAACTGCCCGCGTTTGACCGATGTGGAAGCCGCCTGCAATATCCTCGCCCAGCTTGGGGCCAGCGCCCATCGTGAGGGGGAATCGGTGGTGGTGTCTGGCGGCGGGGACTGTTGCTGCTGTATCCCGGATGAGCTGATGCGCCGGATGCGTTCGTCAATCGTCTTTCTGGGGGCGATCATCGCAAAATGCGGGTGGGCGAGGATCTCTCTGCCGGGCGGATGCGAGCTTGGGCCGCGCCCGATCGACCTGCATCTCGCCGCACTTGAACGGCTTGGGGTCGAGATTGGGGAGGATCACGGCTATCTCGACTGCCGGGTTCGGGACCGGCTGCATGGCGGGATCGTGACGCTGCCGTTCCCGAGTGTCGGCGCGACCGAAAACGTTATGATCGCGGCTGCGCTGGCCGAAGGGGAGACGGTCATTCGGAATGCGGCGCGTGAACCGGAGATCTCCGATCTTGCTGATTTTCTCAATGCGTGCGGCGGACGGGTGCGGATTGCGCAGAACGGGGATGTGCGGATCGAGGGGGTCCGCAGCCTGTCGCCCTGTGAACACCGGGTGATCTCCGACCGGATCGCTGCGGCAACCTACCTGAGCTGTGCGGCAATCACCGGCGGCGAGCTGCTGCTGACCGGGGTCTGCACCGAACATCTCTCGGCGGTTCTGCCCTGCTTTGAAGAGATGGGCTGCCGCATTGAGACAACAGCCGAGACCATCCGGCTCGAAGCTCCCCAGAGGTTGCGTCCGCTCCGTTGTGTGCGGACCATGCCCTATCCGGGCTTCCCCACCGATGCGCAGTCCCCGCTGATGGCGGCCGCCTGCCTTGCGGACGGGAGCAGCATGTTTGTCGAAAACATCTTTGAGTCCCGTTATAAGCAGGTTCCCGAGCTTGCGCGGATGGGCGCGGATATCAAGGTAGAAGGGCGGATCGCGTTGGTACACGGGGTACGGGAGCTGCACAGTGCGTCGGTACACTGCACCGACCTGCGCGGCGGGGCGGCAATCGCAGTGGCGGCATTGGCGGCACAGGGGGAAAGTGAACTGCTCGAGATCGGGCATATTGACCGGGGTTACGAACGGTTTGAAGAGAACCTTGCGTCGATCGGGGCACAGGTGCGGCGGGAGGCATAACCAAATTCAATGCCTGAAATTTTGAATTTTTTTCGAGCGGATTGCGCCGCCTGCTCCTGCGTGTTATAATAGAACAGAAAACTGGCGCAAACAAGGAGGCTCCCTCTGCTGGATGTTTTTGGAAAGCGGGCGGCGGCAGGGAAAGTGTGGGAAGATTTTGATGGGTTCCGGGCATATCTCCGCCGCGCAAACGGTCGTTTTTGACCAAACGCATGGTTTCGATGGTTTGGGTGTCCCTATTTATCGGTTTTTGGATGGGATGTTTTATACAATTCCCTCCGAGTTTTGGAAGAACGCTTTCTCCATACGAAGCGCTTTTTGGGATTTTGCTTTTTCGGGTGGTAAAAATCCCTCGCAAAAAGAGATGGAATAGGCTTTTAGACACGTTACAGACAGCGGGGTTACCTGGAAGCCATACTTACCCGCAGCAGTGCTGCGGGTTTCAAAACCGTTTTGGTTTTGAAACCAGTTTTCATAAAAGCCGCCGATTCAGTCTGCTTTGAGGGCTGGAAGATATTTTTTAAAATTAGGCGCGAAGTTCGACAGAAACGCCGGTTTTTCTCACCCGGATTCCGTTATAATCGAATTACTTTCAAAGTTTTATGGGGATTCTTTGGAAGCCTGCGGCAGAATGGCCGCAGGGAGCGGCGAAAAGCGGCTTTGATTCGGATTTCATGGCCGACAGGCATGTTTTACATGCCTGCTGACGTTTGTCCGCCATTTACCAGGATGATCCGTTGTCCTGAAATGGTTCGGCCGGATCATCTTTATCAGCAACAGTTCCCGTCCTTTTGAAGCGGGAATCGCCGGAGGCAGCCATGAAGCAGAAAATCCTATCGTTCGGACCGGTGCGCCGTTCCTCCCCCAGTCGGGCGAAGGCGGCAGCTTCCGGGCGCCGGCGCAGGCGCAGGCGCACAGGCCGGCAGACCCTCAACTACATATTGCTGATGCTTGTTGCGCTGTCGATCTTTTCGGTGCTCTCGCTCACCGTGTTTTTCAAGATCGAAGCGGTCGAGGTCTCCGGGAACGCGATGTATGCCGATGAAGAGCTGATCGAAAGCAGCGGGGTCCAGATCGGGGACAATCTGTTCCGGGTCAGCGTAAAAAAGGTGGAAGAGCGCCTGATTGAAAAGTTCCCCTACGTTGAAGAGGTGCATTTCAAGCGGGTGTTCCCGGCAAAGCTGGTGCTGGAGATCACCCAGGCAACCCCGCTCGGCGCGGTGGATACCTCGGTGGGATACCTGATCATCGGCCGGAGCGGGCGGATTCTCGAGGCGAATGCAGTTTCGCTGCCCGAAGCGATGACCGTTGTGACCGGCATGTATATCAGTTCGCCGGCGGTTGGACGCAGGCTGGGCACCGTAGTTGAGCGCGGGGAGATCATCTATCCCGAAGAGGTCCAGCAGACCAATGCGTTCGACCAGGCGGAGGCCGCCGAACGCGAGGAAGAGGCGAAACGCCAGAAGATCAGCAACAAGGAGCGGGACCGGATCCGGCGTCAGGAGGCGGCGGAAGCGGAGGAGGACGGCTTCAAGATGCTGACCTATCTGGTCGACGCGGTGGAAGAGACCGGTTTTGAAAACATCACCCTGATCGACTTTTCCGACCCGCTCAACATGATGATCGTCTATGATGGGCGGATCATGGTTGAGCTGGGGAGCGAGGCGCACCTCGCGCTGAAGCTGCAGGCGGTCGAGAAGGTCGCTCTGGAAAATCTTGCGGATGACTTTGAGGGTACCCTTGATGTCACGATGGTCGGCAGCTCGACCCCGGCGGAAATCTGGAGCCGTCCCGGCGATATCCAAAGCGAGATCGACGCCCGCCGCAAGTTTATCGAAGAGGCGCAGGAGGAAGAGGAGCCGGAAACCACCATCTGGTTCCAGGACAGCAGCAATCCTGAGCTTGCGCTCGACCCGGACGCGCTTGCGGCCGCCAACAGCGCCGCAGCAAAGGCAGCGGCATCTTCCTCGTCCGCGGCATCGGGGCCGCCGGAACAGGCGTCCTCCTCCTCGCGGGACGAGCTGGCCACAGTCCCGGTTGGGTGAGTGCCGGAAAGGGCTGAAAGCTGGGAATTTGTCACAATTTGAGAAACTGGCCCGGAAAGCTATTGCGTTACCGGCGGAAATCTGTTAAAATGGGGACGATAGTAGACTAAGACGGGGTAGAAGCGCCTTTTTAGACATAAAAACAGCCATGCCGCCAAAATAAGGTATGGAACGGATACAGGGGGAACAGCGATGATAATGAACTTCGATATGGCAAGTGAATCGGAGAATGTCGTATCAATCAAGGTAGTTGGCGTGGGCGGCGGTGGCGGCAATGCGGTCGACCGGATGGTCCAGTCGGGGATGAAGAGTGTGGAATTCATCTCGATCAATACAGATAATCAGGCGCTGCTTCGGTCGCAGGCCACCTATAAACTGCATATTGGTGATAAACTCACCCGCGGCAAAGGCGCGGGCGGCAATCCTGAAAAGGGCCAGCGCGCGGCGGAGGAGAGCCGGGACGAGATCGCAGCCGCGCTCAAGGGCACCGATATGGTATTTATCACAGCGGGCATGGGCGGCGGCACCGGTACCGGCGGCGCCCCGGTTGTGGCGGAGATTGCGCACGAGATGGGTGTACTTACAGTTGGCATTGTCACCAAGCCGTTCAACTTTGAAGGGCGCCGGCGGATGGAGCAGGCGGAGATGGGTGTTACCGCGCTGCGTGAACATGTCGATGCGCTGCTGGTCATCCCGAACGAACGGCTCAAGCTGATCTCGGACGAGAAGATCACCCTCCAGAATGCCTTCTCTGCGGCGGACAATGTGCTCAAACAGGGCGTACAGAGCATTTCCGATCTGGTGAATATCCCCGGTGTGGTCAACCTCGACTTCGCTGATGTCACTGCGATCATGAAGGACGCGGGCTATGCGCATATGGGTGTTGGTGCGGCGTCCGGCAAGGACAAGGCGCGTCTGGCGGCAGAAGCGGCAATCGCCTCTCCGCTTCTCGAAACCTCGATCAACGGCGCCAAGGGCGTGATCGTCAATATCACTGCATCACCTGACATTGATCTGGATGACATCGATACCGCCTCTTCGATGATCCATGAGTCGGCGCATCCGGATGTCAACCTGATCTGGGGCGCCACCTTCGACGAAACCCTCAACGACGAGATCCGTGTCACTGTGATCGCGACCGGCTTCGACAACGACAAAAACTTTGCGCTGCCGTCCTATGGGTTCGGGAAAAAGCCGGCAGCGGTTCCGGAGAAGCAGCAACAGGAGGAAACACCGCCTGTGGTATCCTCCAATGAGGACGACGACAACTTCTTTGACATCCTGTCGATCTTCAACAACAAGCGCAACTAAAACAGAAAAGAGGGTATTGTCGGGAGGCGATGCCCTTTTTTGCAGTTTGGACAGCAACGAATAAAGGGGAACTTCACAATGGACAATCAGGGAAATCTGCCGCTGCTCTATCACAATCGGGAATTGAGCTGGCTGAAATTCAACCAGCGGGTACTCGAGCAGGCGCGGGACAACGCAATCCCACTGCTCGAACGGCTGAAATTCATCTCGATTTTCGGGAGCAATCTGGACGAATTTTATATGATCCGGGTCGGCACGCTGACCGATGCCGCGCTGCTCGAGCCGGATGAGACCGACAATAAGCTGGGGATGAGCCCTGCCGAACAGCTTCAGGCGATCTTCGCGCAGACCCGCTCGCTAGCCGCCCAGAAAGACGAGGTCTACCAGCTGCTGATGCGGGATCTCACACAGGAACACGGGATCGAGCAGCTCGACCCCGAAACGCTCGACGGGGAAAAGGCCGAGTATCTTGAACGATATTTTACCCATGAGCTGATGCCCATGCTCTCTCCGCAGATCATCGACAAGCATCATCCGTTCCCGTTTTTGCGCAACAAGGAAATTTACATCTGCGCCCAGCTCCAAACCAAAGGGGAATTTGTCAAGCTGGCAATGATCCCGGTTTCGACCGGCTTCGACCGGATGGTGTTCCTCCCGTTTGCCAAGGACAAATTCGTTCTGATTGAAGATTTGGTGCTCAAATATTGCGACAAGGTATTTGAAAGCTATGTCGTCACAGCCAAGACGATCCTGCGGGTCACCCGCAATGCGGACATCAATGTGGATGAGGCGATGTACGACCACGACATCGACTATCGGAGCGTCATGGAGCAGATGGTCAAAAACCGCCGCAAGCTGATGCCGGTCCGGCTCCAGATTCAGGGCGGCGCCAACCACGCCATCCTGGACCAGCTCTGCAAAAAGCTCGAGTTGAGCCATGATCGGGTTTTCCAGATGCGTACCCCGCTCGATATGTCATTTGGTTTTTCGCTCTGTGCCCGGTATGAGCGCCGTGGGGAAAAGGAGCTGTTCTACCCGACGCTCACTCCCCAGAAGAGCGTCATGCTCGAGCATGGCAAGCCGATCATGCCGCAGATCGAGGATCATGATGTGCTGCTGTCCTATCCCTTCGAAACGATGAAGCCGTTTATTGACCTGCTTCTCGAGGCGGCTTCGGACGAAAGTGTCCTGAGCATCAAGATGACCCTCTATCGGGTTGCGCGTCAGAGCCAGGTGGTGGCGGCACTCATCAAGGCCGCTGAAAACGGCAAGGAGGTCCATGTCGTCGTTGAACTGCGCGCCCGGTTCGATGAGGAAAATAATATCATCTGGTCCAGGCGGCTGGAGGAAGCGGGGGTCAATCTGACCTATGGGCTTGGAGAGTATAAGGTGCATTCCAAACTGCTGGTCATCACCCGCAAGCAGGGCGATAAGGTGCAGTTTATCACCCAGATCGGAACCGGCAACTACAACGAATCGACCGCGCGGCAATATACAGACCTCTGTTTGATTACCGCTGACCGGGAGTTCGGAGAGGATGGACTGCGGATTTTCAACGGCATCCTGACCGACCATCCCGCCGAAACGACCACCCATCTGCTCGCCTCGCCGCTCACCATGAAACCGGCAGTGCTGCGGTATATCGAACAGGAGATCCGGTATGCGCGGGAGGGACAGCCGGCTGAAATCCTCGTCAAGGTGAATTCGGTGACCGATAAGGACCTGATTGATGCGCTGATCGAGGCGTCAAAAGCCGGGGTCAAAATCCGGATGGTGGTTCGCGGCATCTGCTGCCTGCGCGCGGGAGTGCCCGGTTATACCGATAACATCGAGGTTGTCAGCATTGTAGGACGGTTTCTGGAGCATAGCCGGGTTTATGTGTTCGGCCCGCCCGAGCGCAGCCATATGTACATCTCGTCCGCTGACTTCATGACCCGGAACATGGAACGCCGGGTCGAGGTCGCTGCGCCGATCTACAACGAACAACTGAAACAGCGGATTATGGCAATGCTGAATCTGGAATTTTCAGACAACGTTAAGGGGAAGCGGCTCTTGGAAAATGGGGAGTATCAGCTGGTCAAAAACGACAAGCCCCCGATAGATAGCCAGATCGACCTGTACAAAGCGGCGTATATGCGCGCGGAACATGCGGCAAATCCGCCAAAAAGTTCGCAGAAGCCATCCGCACCCAAGTCTAAACACGCAGCAGCCACAAAAGCGCTCAAAAAGAGGACGCCCACACAACAACAGGCCAGAGAGCGGTTTGTGCTGGACCGCCTGAGAGATTTCTTCAAAAAGAGATAACCTTGTCCGCCCGGCTGTTGCTGTGCAGAGCTGGGCGGGCGTTTTCGCTTGCAGAGGCGGTCCGATTCTCTTTTGAAAGTTTTACTCGTTTTTTGCTGCCGCTGCACTGTGGGTTGCAGCGAATCTTGCGGAGTGCATTCGCTATAACGCTACGGTTCCCAGCGCGCAGATTCGGGTTTCCCGTCCCGCAGCCTGTCGGGAGAATCTACAGGCTGAACAGGGCATTTTTTGCGAGTGAAAAAGCCCCTGTGAAATGATGAAAAACAAGCTGTTTATTACGGAGGCCATACAATGCCAAAAAAAGCCACAAATGATTATGGAAATGAGAGTATTTCCTCGCTGAAAGGGGCCGACCGGGTTCGCAAGCGTCCAGGGGTGATCTTCGGATCGGACGGTCTGGACGGCTGTGAGCACGCGATGTTTGAGATTCTTTCCAATTCGATCGACGAGGCGCGCGAAGGACACGGAGACCGGATCATCATCACCCGCTATCTCGACCATTCGATCGAGATCGAGGATTTCGGACGGGGGCTTCCGGTCGATTACAACCCCCGGGAGGAACGGTATAACTGGGAGCTGGCATTTTGCGAACTTTACGCGGGCGGCAAGTACCAGACCAACGAGGGGGAAAGCTACGAATATTCGCTCGGATTGAATGGTCTGGGGCTGTGCGCAACCCAGTATGCGTCCGAGTATATGGATGCGGAAATCTATCGCGATGGGATGAAATATACCCTGCATTTTGAGCGGGGTGAAAACATCGGAGGACTCCAGAAGGAGGAGACCCGCCGCCGGCAGACCGGCACCAGAATCCGCTGGAAGCCGGATTTACAGGTGTTCACCGATATTGACATCCCGCTCGAATATTTTCAGGATGTCATCAAACGGCAGGCGGTCGTCAACGACGGGACCCGTTTCCTGTTGCGCAGCCAGACCGATTCGGGGTTTGACGAGCAGGAGTTTCTCTATGAAAACGGGATTGTCGATTATGCGGGCGAACTTGCGGGGGAAGGCGCGCTGACCTCGATGCAGTTTTGGAAGGCCGAGCGCAGAGGCCGCGACCGGGAGGACAAGCCGGAATACAAGGTCAAGCTGAATGTGGCCTGTTGTTTTTCCAACCGGGTGAAGAAGGCTGAGTATTACCACAATTCCAGCTTTCTGGAGCATGGCGGTTCCCCCGAGCGCGCGGTCAAGCTGGCGTTTGTCTATATGATCGACAACTACATCAAAAACGCCGGGAAGTACAACAAAGGGGAAAGCAAGATCACCTTTGCGGATGTGGAGGATTGTCTGGTACTGGTTTCGAGCAGCTTTTCCACCCAGACTTCGTATGAAAACCAGACCAAAAAGGCGATCACCAACAAGTTTATCTATGAGGCGATGAATGAGTTTCTGCGGCATCAGATCGAGGTCTATTTCCTCGAAAACCCGGATGATGCGGCTCGGATCGCCGAGCAGGTGCTGATCAACAAGCGCAGCCGTGAGAACGCAGAAAAAACACGGCTCAACCTCAAAAAGAAACTGGCGGGCAGCATTGACATGTCCAACCGGGTACAGAAGTTCGTTGACTGCCGCACCAGAGACGTGAACCGCCGCGAAATTTATATCGTGGAGGGGGATTCGGCGCTCGGCTCCTGCAAGATGGGCCGGGACTCCGAGTTTCAGGCGATTATCCCGGTACGCGGTAAGATTCTCAACTGTTTGAAAGCGGAGTATGACAAAATCTTCAAAAACGACATCATCACCGATATTTTTAAGGTGCTCGGATGCGGGGTGGAGGTCACCTCCAAGGCCAACCGGGACCTCTCTTCCTTCGATCTTTCCGGGCTGCGGTGGAATAAGATCGTAATTTGTACCGATGCCGATGTGGACGGGTTCCAGATCCGCACCCTGATTTTGACCATGCTCTACCGCCTCGCCCCGACCTTGATTGAGCGGGGGTATGTCTATATTGCCGAATCGCCGCTTTATGAGATCACCAGTAAGGATAAAGTTTACTTCGCCTATACCGAAGCGGAAAAGGCGGACGCACTTTCCAAGATCAGTGGAAAATATAACATCCAGCGCTCCAAAGGGCTGGGCGAAAACGAGCCGGATATGATGTGGCTGACCACCATGAATCCCGAGACCCGCCGGTTGATTAAGGTGAATCCCTCGCAGGCGGAGGCAACCAGCCGGATGTTTGATCTGCTGCTTGGTGACAACCTCGCCGGACGCAAGGAGTTTATTGCGGAAAACGGGCATCAGTATCTCGATCTGGCGGACATCTCGTGACAGCATGGATGGGAAAGGGGCTTTTTCTCTTGCAAAAAGCCCCCTCTTGCCGCCGACGGCGGCAATTCACCCCCAAATGCGCTTCTCAGGAGAAGGCGTTCCGCGCTCTGCGGAGCGCGGCCAAAGGCCCTGCCTTTGGAAACCGCGATTTTTTGAAAAAAATCGAGTAAAACTTTTGGTTGTGAAACAAACATACAGGATGAGGTGAACCAATGGCCGCCAAACGACCGAAAAAGGAACCGAAAAGACAGGTCAATCCCTCGGCTGTGATCGAAAATGCGGGCATCATGTTCGAACAGCCGATTGTGGAAACCCTCGAAAAAAACTATATGCCATACGCGATGAGTGTAATCGTCAGCCGCGCGATCCCCGAGATCGACGGGTTTAAGCCGTCGCACCGGAAACTGCTTTATACGATGTATAAAATGGGGCTGTTGACCGGGGCACGCACCAAGTCGGCCAACGTGGTGGGCCAGACAATGCGTCTCAACCCACATGGCGACAGCGCGATCTATGAAACAATGGTGCGTCTTGCACGCGGGTGCGAGGCGCTGCTCCATCCATATGTGGATAGCAAGGGCAACTTCGGCAAGGCATACAGCCGGGATATGGCCTATGCTGCGTCCCGGTATACCGAGGTCAAGCTCGACCCGATCTGCAATGAACTGTTTGGGGATATCGACCGCGACACGGTGGATTTTGTGGATAACTACGACAGTACCATGAAGGAGCCAACTCTGCTTCCGGTCACCTTTCCGTCGGTTCTGGTGAATGCCAATGTGGGCATCGCAGTTGGGATGGCTTCGTCGATCTGCCCGTTTAACCTTTCGGAGGTCTGCGAAACCACGATCGCTGTCCTGCGCAACCCCGATCACGACCTGACTGAGACCCTCAAAGCCCCCGACTTCCCAGGAGGCGGCTATATCGTTTACAACGAACGGGAACTGCGTCAGGTTTACGAAACAGGGCGGGGCGGCATCCGGGTGCGGGCGCGCTATACCTACGACAAGGCGAACAACTGCATTGATATCACCGAAATCCCGCCAACCACCACAGTCGAGGCGATCATGGACAAGGTGGTTGATCTGGTCAAGGCCGGGAAAATCCGGGAGATCGCTGATATGCGCGATGAGACCGATCTGAGCGGTTTAAAATTGACCCTCGACCTCAAGCGCGGCACAGACCCTGATGCGCTGATGCGTCGGCTGTTCCGGATGACCCCGCTTGAGGATAGTTTTTCCTGCAACTTTAATGTGCTGATCGGCGGTATGCCGCGGGTCTGCGGGGTTAAAACGCTCATCAACGAATGGGCGGCGTTCCGTGAAGAATGTGTCCGGCGCAAGATCCATTTCGAGCTGAAGCGCAAGCAGGATAAACTGCATCTGCTGCGCGGCCTGGGGAAAATCCTGCTCGATATTGACAAGGCGGTGAAGATCGTCCGGGAAACCGAGGAGGAGAAAGAGGTTGTCCCCAATCTGATGATCGGATTTGGCATCGACGAGGTGCAGGCGGAATATGTCGCGGAAATTCGTCTGCGGCATCTGAACCGGGAGTATATTCTCAAGCGGATCGAGGAAACCGGGCAGCTCGAAAAAGAGATCGCGGAGATGCAGGAGATCCTTGGGGATCGGAAAAAGGTTCGTGCACTGATTATTTCTGATCTGAAGGAGGTCAGCAAAAAGTACGGGAAACCCCGCCGTTCGCTGCTCTATTATCCCACAGAGGAGGACGAGCAGCCGGTTGCCGCCGAGATGCCTGATTATCCGGTCCATCTGTTCTTTACCCGCGAAGGATATTTCAAAAAGATTACGCCGCAGTCGCTCCGGATGAGCAGTGAACACAAGCTCAAAGAGGGGGATTCGGTCGTACAGGCGCTTGAGGGCAGCAACAATATGGAACTTCTCTTCTTTACCGATCGGGCGCAGGTCTACAAGGCGAAAGCATCCGACTTTGACGACACCAAGGCGAGCGTGATGGGGGATTATATCCCCGCCCGGCTCGGGATGGAGGAAGGCGAAAACGCGGTCTATCTGGCGGCGACTTCGGATTTTGCCGGTTATATGCTCTTCTTCTTCGAGAACGGAAAGGTCGCGAAGGTGGAGCTTTCCGGGTATCAGACCAAAACCAACCGCAAAAAGCTGCTTGGCGCTTATAATGCGGCTTCCCCGCTGGTCGCGGCGCGTCAGATTGGGGAGGACTGCGAATTCCTGCTGACCTCAACGAATGGCCGGATGCTGATTGTCCACACCGGCGCAATCGCCCCGAAATCGACCCGCGGGACACAGGGGATCGCGGTCATGACCCAGAAGAAGAACCAGACGCTGGCATCGGCCGAGCCGTTTGTGGAGGGGTCGCTCGCGAACGACCACCGGTACCGTACCAAGACACTGCCTTCGGCAGGGATGCTGCCCCGGCCGGAGGATACCGGCGAACAGCTCTCCCTTTGATACAGAAAAAACGAAAGCCGGACAGCGATTGCCGTCCGGCTTGGGTTTTTATCCCCGTGCAAACGCTTTTCGGAGTAAAAACCGTTGTTAGTATGGTCCCAATGCATTGATTTATACAGATTATTTTATAATTATTTTTTAAATATCAAATATATTTTTTAAAATAACAAGATTTACAATATTATCCATATGTGATATGATGAAATTGTGATAAACAGATCTGCGCGCAGGGGGTATCACGGCAAAGAAACAGTGAAGGAAAATGGAATTATATGTTAAAAAAGTGCGTAAGTACATTTCTGATTGTTTTTTTGTTGCTGACTATGGGCTTGTCGGCCTCTGCCGTAGGCGACTCTCAAGATAAAACAGAACCTTATGACCCGAACCCGTCAGTGCGTCCTTGCACGATTTTTGGCGATGATGAATCTTGGAAAGCCATATCGGCAGATGGAAGAGGATACAAAGCTGATGCGAAGCTATTTATCGACTATCCGGATGGAAAAACAAGGCAGGGCACAGGTTTCCTCTATGGAGATCATGCGATGGGAACAGCGGCACATTGCCTGTATGATGGTAGATATGGCGGCAAGGCTACAAGGATCAAAATTGTTCTTCCGCATAAGACAATTTTTGCTGATGGCAGTAAACTGCGCTATCCGTCCCAATGGAGCGCGGGTTCTTCCTCCAAAGCAGCAGGAGATTACCCTTCCGACAGGAACGGCATCTCAAGGCTATTTTGGTCTTTATACAAATGGCGCAAAAGTGGGAGATACCTGTTCGGTTAGTGGATATCGGGCAGGAGAGTACAAGGCCCGTATTAGCCGCGATAAAATTAGGAAATTTGGTACATATGATTTAGATAGCGTCTACACAAGAGGCGGGGATTGTGATAGAATGGAACTATCTTAAAAGACCGGGGGCAGAAAGAT
>NZ_QZEG01000189.1:0-958 GCF_009917605.1 Anaerotruncus sp. 1XD42-93
CTTATGTGAAATTCCTTTGCAGTAGCACGGACCGTAGTATTGTGATCAATGATGTAGTGGGCGAACGTGATAGCACGTTCCTCCGGCAGTCCTTTCAAGTACGCTCCCTCCCCATGGTGGTGATAGTCCATTTATATGCGGGAGACAGAGGTAATCATGTCATTTTCCGTTGAATAGATAAACCTGTTTGGCAGAAAAACAGATTCCTATTTTGGCTATAAGCGAAACGAAAGATTGCTCAGAACGATAAAGATGATATGATAGAACCATTAAAACTCAAATTGGAGGTTTGGAGGATGGAATATCGTACATCGACAGTGGAGCAAATCAGGGAGTTTTCGAGATATTTACGGGAAGAGGAGCGGGAAACGGCGACCATTGACAAATATTCACGGGATGTAAAGGATTTCTTCATATGGCTGAAAGACCGGGAAATAAGCAGGGAACGTATCGCGGAATGGAAACAACACCTCCGCCGGGTAGGGCGTAAACCGGTGACCATCAATGGGAAACTCTCCGCACTTAACAAATTCCTCTCGTTTCTGGGACGGAACGATTGCCGGATCAAGTATCTCAAGATCCAGCGGAGATTGTTTCGCAGCACCGAGAAACAGCTGAGCAAACAGGAGTATATCCGGCTGATGGAGACTGCCCATAGCTTGGGGCGGGAACGTCTGGCACTGCTTATGGAAACGATTTGTGCGACAGGAATCCGGGTGAGCGAGGTAAAATATATCACAGCGGAAGCAATCCGGGCAGGGCGTACGGAGATTGCTTTAAAAGGAAAGATTCGCACCATCCTGCTTCCAGGGAAGCTCTGCCGGAAGCTGAAAAAATACGCTGGGAAAAGAAAAATCGTCTCCGGAGAGGTATTCCTCACCAGAAACGGAAAAGGGATGAGCCGCCGCCAGATCTGGGCGGAGATGAAGTCGCTCTGCGAAAAGGCGGGGGTTGCACC
>NZ_QZEG01000190.1:0-950 GCF_009917605.1 Anaerotruncus sp. 1XD42-93
TTCGTTTACATTGCCGCTATCGCTATTTTGTTGATTTAGCTCAGCCTTCACTATTTTTCAAACAAGCCCTAATTATTCAGCTTTGCTTTTTATAAACAACATCGCCATAGTGATGCCACATAAAGCAAAAAGTAAAACTACAACGCCAACCATACTCATACTGACTTTTGGCAAAGCCTCTCCGGCGCAGACCTGCAAATTCTCCACAGCATACTCGGCCATATCCAATGTAAAGAAACGCAGCATCACATCTTCTGGTGGATTTTCCCCCGGATCCAAGAAAAGGGCGGCCTCATTGATGCCTGCATCTAATGTTAGCTGATATTCTTGCTCGTCATTATCATAATTGTCTCCCAATAAATCTACATGTAATACATTTCCAGCATATTCTGCTGGGCAGTCAACGACAAATTGCACATAGATGCTCTCCAGTTCTCGCAAACTCAAATAAGCATAATAACTAACAGCATTGCCGGCCTGATTATTTTGCATTAGAAGCACCTCAGAAGTGCCCTTCACCTCGCCATTATCAGCTATAAAATCGCTGGTTTTCAGCAAAGGGAGATCCGTAATAGCTTGATATTGCACAGGCCCCCTCCAATAGCTGACCATTGTCAAAACAGCCATATAGCAGCCTATCATTTCAACTATTAAAATGCATTTTAATAGGGAGCGTTTTCTAAGCCAACTTTTTGCTATATCTTTTTTATTTGTATCCATAAATCCATCTCTCTTTGTAGCAATTCAAAAGATTATTTCATATTTATATAAGTTTAGGGTTACATCTAAATCTGAAATTCCCCAAATAGAAATGCTGTATATTGATCACAAATCGGCCCCATCTCTCCAAATGCGATCTGCTTCCCTTTGTGTAACCACAGCACCTTGTTGCAAAGTTCTCGAATCTGATTCAGCGAATGCGACACCAAAATCGTTGCCGCACCCCCGTC
>NZ_QZEG01000191.1:0-949 GCF_009917605.1 Anaerotruncus sp. 1XD42-93
GGATGCACCTGTAGCCCTTTGGAAAAATGGTATCAATGCCCATTAGAGCCAGAACCGGACTGGGATGCCATTTTGAAAGAAGCTTACGAAGGGGGGTGAAACATAATGCAGTATGCGCAGGTCTTTGTAGATTCCGGTGTCCCTCCCGCGATCATCACGCCGGAGGACATGGCCCCGCTTCTGGATGGCATCGTCGCTAATATCGGCGTTTTGCTGCCGATCATATTTTGCCTTTCAGCGGTGTTTATTGGGGTTAAAATAGTCCCACAGCTACTCTCCCGATTCACTCGTTTCTGATTGTTCCCCGCATTCGCGGTGACAAATAAATTTTAAAGGAGGTTCCACAATGGACGCTATCGCAGTTATGACAGCTTCAACAACCCCTCTGCCGACACTCAGCATCACCGAAGAGATGCTCGAGCCGCTGATTCAGGGCGTGATTGCTAATGTAACGGTTATTTTACCGATCGGTCTCGGTCTGATGGCAATTTTCCTCGGCATCCGGATTATTCCCGGCTTGATTTCTCGCTTTACCCGCATGTGATGCTCTGCGGTGGCGGCGGCCTGTCAGGGCTGCCGCCAATTTTTTTCAGGAGGTATTTTTATGTGTAGTTGTTTTACTGCATCACAGGCGGTCTTAGAGCGTATTGCAGGCCAGTTTGGTATGCTTGCAGCTTTGTTTTTCCTGCTCGGCCTGCTCTGCGCCTTTGGCTACAAGTATGGCGCGATCTTGTTTGAGATCGTTTATCTTCATTTCAAGTCAAAATTAGATAGGAGTGTTGATGATGTTTAAATCCCCTCTTTTGATGCGTGCATCGTACTCGATTATGCAGACTGCTATGGATTCCCGCATTGCTCCGAATATTGGAGACCGCAAGGATTATGTTCCCTGGGACCCTATGTATTTTGAAGAGGGCGCCAAGGAGATATGGCGGAATATCGGAACGGC
>NZ_QZEG01000192.1:0-947 GCF_009917605.1 Anaerotruncus sp. 1XD42-93
TATTAATTTTGTGATGAATGTTTGGAAGGAGGAAGCAGCGTGCCCCAGACGAGGCAGCATATACAGGGAGAGCGTCCGATGCATCAGCATAGAAGGACGGAAACAGGAGTTCTATTGACGCAGGAAAGCATAGAGCAGTTCTTGGATGCCTGCCAAAGCAGGGGCCGTGTGGAAGGGACGCTGCAATGGTACCGTCGGGGACTGAACCGCCTCTACCAGGCGCTGCCGGAGGATAAGTTTATCCGTCAGGGTGCGCTGGAACGGTGGCGGGAAGAGTTGGTGGAAATGGAGTACACGCCAGGTACTGTCAATATGTTCCTGTCGATTGCGAACTCCTATCTGGACTTTGTAGGGCATCGGGAGTGTCAGCTGGCAAGCCAGCTGAAGCCGAAAAGCAGTCTCCAGCCAGAGCTGACCCGCGAAGAATATGTTCAGCTGCTGCGCACCGCGAAAGCTTTGGATAAAGAGCGGCTGTACCTGCTGGTCAAACTGTTTGCTTCCACAGGATTATCTGTGCAGGAACTCCCCAATGTCACAGTGGAAGCGGTCCAGAAGGGAGAGATTGTCCATTTCCCCCATAAGGTAGAGCAACGGGTGCGAATTCCAGAATGCTTGCGGAAGGAATTATTGGGATATATCCGGCGGAATGGCTACACATCCGGGCCGATTTTTCAGAATAAGGACGGAGGCCCGCTCAACCGGACCTATGTGTCAATAGCGATCCGGAGGCTTTGTGTGGAGGCCCGGATTCCGGAGGAGAAAGGAAATCCTAGGTGCCTGAAGAGGCTGTACCAGAACACCCGGTCGGACATCGAAAACAACGTCGCGATGCTGGTGGAGCAGGCGTTAGATCGGGTGCTGGAGCAGGAGCAGAGCGCGATCGGGTGGGAAGCGTGATGCACTGCTTTTGAAAGTCCAATCATAAAAGTTTTAGTCGATTTTTTTCA
>NZ_QZEG01000193.1:0-945 GCF_009917605.1 Anaerotruncus sp. 1XD42-93
GTGCAGCAGATCGAGGATTGGATAAACAACTATCCCCGAAAGATTCTGGGGTTCCGGTGCTCCAACGATCTTTTCATGGAGTACCTGCAAAATTTATGACAGTTTGAGGTGTGCTATATGACAGACTTACCGCGGTTGGATTTCGACCAGGTACTGAAAGAAGTTTTTCTCCCGAATTTTTTAAAGGTCATTCTTCCATTTGTGTTTCTTATTCTAATTTTTGGGATTATCCGAATTATTTTTCGATTGTTATTGCGAGATTCTCGAGCGGCCGCAGTTCTTGTTGATGGAGTGCTATGTCTTGCTTTCCTTGCAGCTTGTGCCTTTGTAGGGGTACCAGTCGTGAAGTATCTAATTCAGGATACCGAGGTAGACATGACTAAAGATTACAACATTGCAGTTAATGCAGATGGGACGCCATACCAATTTACAGACCCTTTTGATTCTGAAAACTGGCAGGATGCGGCACCGGATGTAGATTGGATAGATCCTTTTCACGCTGGCGACCCTAACAGTTCGCAAGAATCCTCTTATAATCCAGGGGAATTGCGCGAAGCTTTGGAGAAAAGCCAAGAAGAGTGGAACCAGAATGCTGAATATGAGGATTGGCATTTATTTGATCCTAACGATTATGAATTCACACCAGCTGAAACCGATTATAGTTATGATCCGTTAAAAGGCTTCAATTCATCTGATTTAGAAATTCCGCAAAGTTTTTCCGGCTCAAACAGTTCTAAAGAGCAAGAAAACGCAGAGAGTTAAAGGTTCTCTGCGTTTTTTACAATGGCCATTGCTTTCATTTTGTCTAATTTTCACAAACCTTAACATTTTTAAAACTTTTTTCGCATTATCTCTTGCAATTCACGTCTTTTTTCAGGGCAACAGCATTTGAAATTATCCAAAAAGGATATCAAGAAGACGCTGTGGATTCAAGGCGGCGGCAAA
>NZ_QZEG01000194.1:0-913 GCF_009917605.1 Anaerotruncus sp. 1XD42-93
ACCTGATCCTGAACCACCTGCATCCCGAATTTTTTAAGCTGCTTGCCCAGGTTTTTAATCACATAGCAGACAATCCGGCTCTTGATTTCCACGTTGGTCTGGTGGTTGAACACATTTAAGCTGCCGGTGACGTAGATTTCCAGCGCGGTAGCCAGCCTTTGCGCTTCCTGCTCCGGCTGTTTCCGCAGAAGTTCATAGAGGTCGCCTAACACCGGCATTTTCTCCGGCCTGGGGTCTTGCAGGTAATCCCGGTATACCATGTGGACGCAGCGGTCAACCACCGTCTTTTCCACCGGTTCCAGGCCGGACTTGCCGCCCACAATCAACTCCATCAGGGAAAGGATAAAATCGCTTTTTAAGGTCAGGGGGTTGTCGTCCTCGCTGTAATTGAGGGTCAAGTCCATCGGGTTGATGTACTGGTCGGAGGCGGGGGATATGTCAATCACCTGCCCGCCCAGCCGCTGCACAAGGGGCGAATATTCCTGTTCCGGGTCGATAATGGCTATATCGTCCGGGGTAATCAGAAAGGCGTTGGTGATTTCCCGCTTGGCGGAAAAGGATTTGCCGCTGCCGGGTGTGCCTAAAATCAGGCCGTTGGGGTTTTTCAGCTTCTTCCGGTCGGCCATAATCAGGTTGTTGGAGAGGGCGTTCAGGCCGTAGTACAGCGCTTCGCCGTTCATAAAAAGCTCCTGGGTGGTGAACGGCACGAAAATCGCGGTGCTGGATGTGGTAAGGCCCCGCTGGATGCTGATCTGGTTAAGGCCCAGCGGGAGGGAGGACATTAAGCCCTGCTCCTGCTGGTAGTCCAGACGGCGCAGCGCGCAGTTGTATTTCTGCGCCACGCCCGCCGCCTGGAAGATGTTGTTTTCCAGCTTCTGCCGCGTCCCGGCGTGGTTCATCACCAGCATGGTCA
>NZ_QZEG01000195.1:0-913 GCF_009917605.1 Anaerotruncus sp. 1XD42-93
ACCTGATCCTGAACCACCTGCATCCCGAATTTTTTAAGCTGCTTGCCCAGGTTTTTAATCACATAGCAGACGATCCGGCTTTTGATTTCCACGTTGGTCTGGTGGTTGAACACATTTAAGCTGCCGGTGACGTAGATTTCCAGTGCGGTAGCAAGCCGTTGTGCCTCCTGCTCCGGCTGCTCCCGTAAAAGTGCGTAGAGGTCGCCCAGCACCGGCATTTTCTCCGGCTTCGGGTCTTGCAGGTAGTCCCGGTAGACCATGTGGACGCAGCGGTCAACCACTGTCTTTTCCACCGGCTCCAGGCCGGCTTTGCCGCCCACAATCAACTCCATCAGGGAGAGGATAAAGTCGCTTTTTAAGGTCAGGGGGTTGTCGTCCTCGCTGTAATTGAGGGTCAAGTCCATCGGGTTGATGTACTGGTCGGAGGCGGGGGATATGTCAATCACCTGCCCGCCCAGCCGCTGCACAAGGGGCGAATATTCCTGTTCCGGGTCGATAATGGCTATATCGTCCGGGGTAATCAGAAAGGCATTGGTGATTTCCCGTTTTGCAGAAAAGGACTTGCCGGAGCCGGGCGTGCCTAAAATCAGGCCGTTGGGGTTCTTCAGCTTTTTCCGGTCAGCCATAATCAGGTTGTTGGAGAGTGCGTTTAAGCCGTAGTACAGCGCTTCGCCGCTCATAAAAAGCTCCTGGGTGGTGAACGGTACGAAAATGGCGGTGCTTGATGTGGTAAGGCCCCGCTGGATGCTGATCTGGTTAAGGCCAAGCGGGAGGGAGGACATCAGGCCCTGCTCCTGCTGGTAGTCCAGACGGCGCAGCGCACAGTTGTATTTCTGCGCGATGCCCGCCGCCTGGAAGATGTTGTTTTCCAGCTTCTGCCGCGTCCCGGCGTGGTTCATCACCAGCATGGTCA
>NZ_QZEG01000196.1:0-874 GCF_009917605.1 Anaerotruncus sp. 1XD42-93
TTTAAGGTGGTCCCTTTGGCGGCTTCATATTCCTCCGGGGACAGCGTTGCGTAGAGTTCCGCAAACTCCTTGGCCCAGGCGGGCTTGCTCTCGTCAAAAGCGTCTGCCAGACCGCCCCAGCCCACATACCGGGAAAGGGTTTCCTGTTCCTCCGGCGTGGCCTGCCGGTTTTCAAACTCCAATTCTTTCAGGAGATTGATTGCGTCCATGTTGGCCCGAAACTTTGCTTTTGGCCCGCCTTCGCCCAGGTGAATGTCGGTGATACGGAAGTTCCCGGCAGTCGGCTGGGGAGGGGTGGGTTCCGGTTCATCAAAGCGCAGCGTATGAATCTCTATATCGTAGGGCAGATGGTTCTGTTCGCCCGGATAACGGGTGACGGGGGTGATGGTGATCTGCGGCTCCGGCTCTGGCGCAGGGGGATTCCCAAAACCCGGCTGTTCCTCTGCCAGCTGTTCTTCTGGCTGTGCCGGTTCGTGGGAGAATCCGTCCAGTTCCTGCTGGTAGAGGGCGCGGAGTGCGGCGGCAACCGGTTCCCAGCTTTCATACAGCGCCGCCAGAACCGTTTCATCCTCCCGCAAAATCTCTACTTCCATGCCTTTGTCGGTTGTTCTGTAATCTGCCGTATCCCCGGTTTCCAGCTGCATGGTTTCCACTGTACCGGAAAACCGCTGGGAAAGATGCTGGGCGACAGCCGGATTGCCTGCGCCGCTTTGGAGCAGCGCCGCTATATCCTCCTTTGCAGTCGTATCCAGCAAACCGCCCTCCCCGGTCAGGACTTCCCGCAAATCCGGGGAAAACTGGTTCAGATCGGCGGGGAGATAGTCGGTGATGGCGCTGTTGCGCGGGTCCTGCCGGATGGCGCGTTCAAACTGTT
>NZ_QZEG01000197.1:0-863 GCF_009917605.1 Anaerotruncus sp. 1XD42-93
GGCCCAGCAGTCGAAATGGGTCATGTTCAATTCCTGGAGCCGCTCATACTGGAGGTAGCGTTGGATGGTATGAGGTAAGCACCACATGGGTACTCCCTCCCGAACCGTGCGGGCACCTCTCGATGCACACGGCTCTCCGTACTGTTATCGTTTTACGACTTCATCGAATTGTGAATTTCTGCATGACAGGATGGGCAAACGGCCAGAGTCTTGCGATGCCGTTTGCGCATAAGGATTTCCCACTCGTATTGCCCTGTAAGGTCTTTCAGACGCTTTACTTGGTGCATGACTAAACCGCCGCACTCCGCACCGCACAATTCGCACTGTTTAGAGCGCAAGCGAGTGGCCAGACTGTTGGGCTTGCTGTACTTTTTGTAAATATCCAGGATATCCACCTGCCCCAGTTGCGGCTTATCCTGTTTACGAAAGCCACTGTGGTAATAAATTGCTTCTTTGGGGCCTGCTTTCGTCGTGTACGGCACTGTGAACTCGCCGTTTTTGACATATCTCTCCTTGATTTTCCTGACCTGACAGCGATACTTGGAGCCAAAAGTTTTCAGCATACTGTACTTCATCAGGCTTGAGAAGTGATTCAAGGTGGACACATTTCCAGCTAACGAGTAGTAGTTGTACAGCCCTCGGACTTCCGCATTATAGCGGCTGAGGATTTCAATATCCGTCCTGTTCATGAGTTTCCCACGCGGCATAGCTTTCCACCGCTCTTTGCCCGAAGCGTCCTTACTGATTCGGATTGCGCCCAGTTCCAACAGCTTTGCAGCCCATTTCTCTTGGGGCATACGGAGCCGGACAACGCCGTAGTACACACGCTGCCGCTTTCCGTTTTTCAGCCGCTTGATGTCCTG
>NZ_QZEG01000198.1:0-852 GCF_009917605.1 Anaerotruncus sp. 1XD42-93
AGATCGTTGGAGCACCGGAACCCCAGAATCTTTCGGGGATAGTTGTTTATCCAATCCTCGATCTGCTGCACCTCCTTTGCGCTGTAGTTTTCAATCGGCGTACCCTTGGGAATAAATCTCCGGATGATTGCGTTTGCGTTCTCGTTGGAGCCGCGCTCCCAGCTTGAATAAGGATGGCAGTAATAGACCTTTGTGCGCGGATTCTTTGTCCTCACGGACTTTTCCATCCCGGCAGTATCCATGAATTCAGAACCATTATCCACTGTGATTGACTTAAAGAGAGCCGGAAAGCGTTTGCCATATCTACGCTCAAGCCTATTAAGAGCGGTCACCACTTCCGCACTGGTCTTGCGTTTCAGCTTTAAAATCATCTCCTGACGGGTCAATCGTTCGGTTAAGACAAGCAGTGCCTGTCCAGCGCCTTTTGACTTTCCCACAACCGTATCCATCTCCCAATGGCCGATCTCCTGTCTAGAATAAGCAGTTTCCGGTCTATCCTCTATGCTTGTGCATAGGGGCTTTTTTGTTCTCACCGCATGTACTCTCTTGTAAGGCTGCTTCCGTTGTCCTTTGCGTAGCAGATGCCGGTTAGTGATCCGCAAAAATACCTGCTTGTCTATGTAATTGTAAAGCGTTCTGGTACAAATAGATGTCCGAAAGTGCAGTCCCTTTGTCCGGATTTCTCCCAATACTGCCGCAGGGGAATAGTGCTTCTCCGCTATTCCGCATTCAACGTAGGCCGCAAAGTCATGATCGTTCCCGATCTTTAGCTGTGCACCCTTTGACGTAGCCTTATAATCATAATCCTTTTGCGCAATGTCCGCACTGTAGGCCCCTACCATCCTCCAATCG
>NZ_QZEG01000019.1:0-50262 GCF_009917605.1 Anaerotruncus sp. 1XD42-93
ATTCCCGCACGGGTCACCAAAGGCTGGTGTTTATTACGTTGAGGATCCACCTGTTCCCATTCCGAACACAGAAGTTAAGCTCAACAGTGCCGACAATACTTGGTGGGTGACTGCCTGGGAAGATAGGTCTATGCCAGCTTTATATTCCTCAATAGCTCAGTCGGTAGAGCATGCGGCTGTTAACCGCAGGGTCGTTGGTTCGAGTCCAACTTGGGGAGCCAAATGTACCGCCGTCACTTCGGTGGCGGCACAACTTTTATGGGCCATTAGCTCAGTTGGTCAGAGCCACCGGCTCATAACCGGTTGGTCCGGGGTTCGAGTCCCTGATGGCCCACCATCAAGTTGAGTCATCAATCGGGTTCTTCCCCTTGATTGTTTATAAATAGGGGTATAGCTCAGCTGGTAGAGCAGTGGTCTCCAAAACCACGTGCCGAGGGTTCGAATCCTTCTGCCCCTGCCACTTTCTCTAACAGGTTGGGCGACCTGTAAACGCTGATATAGCTCAGCAGGCAGAGCACATCCTTGGTAAGGATGAGGTCATCGGTTCGAATCCGATTATCAGCTCCATAAGAAACCTTGTAAAGTCACTCTGGTGATTTACAAGGTTTCTTTTTCTAATGTAAAATATTAAAAGAGATTGGATTATCGGTATGGTTTGCGTTGTATGTAGTGCTGTGCGATTTGGACTCAGACAGAGGAGTTGTTTTGCAAAGGAAATCATGGCGATAGTGAAAAAGCATGCATTTTGACGCATGCTTTTTCACTCTAATCCTCTTTTGATCCTTTTGTGTAATTCCGAAATTCATCTTTTAATTCTTTTGGATAGTCTCCGTGTAAAATCTGATCCCGACCAATTTCAATGTAAAGCCAATCCTTGAATTTTTGGGGAGAGGGACGCAAACGAAATAAGCCAGGATCCATCTCATAATGAGAATCAATTCCTGTTTTTTCTGTAAATTCCCGCTCAATACGCAATATCTCTTGACGGCGATACTGATTGATCAAAAAGATGCTTCCAATCACCAGAAAAAATAGGATGAAAAGTGCACCGAGCGCCATACAAGCTTTTTTCATCACTGCGCCCCCAATTCTTGATGTTAGAATGGCCAATAAAATTCAACGGTTACGCTTTTAGAACTCCATGTAATCCCTTGTCTATCATCAAACTTTACACTACCGGTTTGATAAGTTTTTAAAGTAATGCCTTGGTCTAAATATGCATATCGGGGCTGGCTTGTCGAAGTCCATGTTGTAGAATTATTGCCAGAAATCGTTTTTATAGAAGTAACAGACTTCCATCTTCTGTCACTATCTAAGATAGCTTTTAAAGTCTGCTTAATGAGCACTGATCTCAACGAATCTGTTATTTCTTTTTCCCAAAGCTGAGATTTCTCATATGCCATATCGAGCTCTGGATTGGCACGATATGACAATTCCCCTATTGTGTAGGTTTTAATATTCTCCAGTTCCGTTTTAATTCGATACTGATCTTCTGCAAATTCCTCTAGAAACTCGATCGTTTCATCATACTGACGGGCATCCACAGAATGCCCATATATATCTATGACTATATCTGTTTCATACATTGCGTTAATACGGTCAACCGCAATCTTCGCTTGCGTATTGTAATCTACTGGGGAAGCAAACGAGGACACCCCTAAATTCATAATCATAACAACTGCTAAAATTCTACTAAATATTTTTTTCATTGTCAATACTCCTTAAACATTACTTCTTGATACGATTGGTGGACCTTAACTCCCATTTTACAACAAAACGATCACCTCCATTTTTAATTTATAATTAACTATATCATAATATATATAATTTCAATATATTAAAAAATATAAATTTTATATTTCATTTTCTACATTTATTTTCTTACTTGTCAATTTTGTTTGACTGCGGTATACTAAAACTATGACACTCACGCAAAGGAGAATTCCTCTTGGAGAGCTTTATCACTGAAATTTTGCCGCCGTTCCAAGCGCCCTCACGGGACGCCCGCCTCGTACTTTTCACTGACGAGGCCATTCGGCGGGATCGCGCTGAGGTTGCCCGTCAGCTTCACCAATATACCCAATATACCGCAAAATACGGAGTCTACCTCATCAGCGGCCTGCTCGAGCTGGACGGAAATCTCTGTCTCTGTATGTTCGGCCCAAAAGGGGAACCGGTGCTGCGCCAACCTGCGCTGCACCTCTCCTTGCCGCTGCGCACCGCTGGACTGGCAGCGGCGAGTGAGATCGAACTGGCCCGTACCGAACTCGGCAGCTTCTATCTCTGTGTGGATACCGACATCCTCCACCCGCAGACAGTACGGACGGCAGCGCTCAAGGGCGCGGATGTGGTTTTTTCAGTGCAGCATATTGACCCGGTGACAGAAACCTCTGGGCGGATTATGGAATCCGTCTGGAATGCGGCGCAGACCAATAATCTATATGTTGTCAACCTGTCGGGAGGGGCGCGCACTGTTTGCTGCCCCGCGCCGGTCACCCGGGCGGGAGACGGATATCTTGTCCGGCACACCGGGAATTCCCCTTGCCGGTTTGGATTAAATCTAGAACGTCTCGATCAGGTGCGCGAAGGGTTTCCGGTCATGGAGCGGATGAATGCCAGCCTGATCCAGAACTACGCAGAAGAACTTGGATTGGGGAGGTGAGCAGAGATGTCAGGCATCTATCTTGAGCTGCTTTCGTTTTTGATGACCTACCGCGTCACTCCAAAGAAAATCCTGCGGGTGGTTGAGGAGGCGGGGGAATATCCCAAAAACAATCTGGAATATATCGCGCCTGAAACGGTGCGGGTGGCAGCGGTCCAGCTCAATATTCATCCCTATACCGGTGTACGGGAATATGTGGGCGAGATGCTGGGACATGCGCGTGCTGCCGCGGAAGCGGGCGCACAGATGGTCGTTTACCCGGAATATGTTGGCCTGCTCGCGGGCACGATGATCCCGGGGTTTGACCGTCTGCTCAACAAGGTGGTCGCCGAGCGGTTCTCCAAGGACGGCCGGATCGTTTTGCATCCTGACCAGGTTGCTGCCTATGCGGAGGCGTTTGGGGAGTATCTCCAGGAGGCATATTTTTATACCTTCAGTGCGATTGCACGCTCCCAGCATCTCTATGTAGTGGCGGGGAGCTGCCCCTACTACGAGGAGGGGCAGATCTATAACCGTTCGATGGTATTTGACCCGCTGGGCAATACGGCCGGGACACAGGACAAGACTTCAGCGCTTGGGCTGGATGAAGCTCTTGGAGTGACAGTTTCCGATCAGATGGAGATCGTCGAGACCCCTATGGGAAAGGTCGCGGTGGTGCTGGGATCGGATGCTTACTACTTCGAATGTTTCCGGATCGCGCGGCAGAAGGGGGCAAGGATTGTCGCGGTGCCGGATGCAGGTGGAGGCCCTGTGATGCACGATCTGCTTCGCTGTCGTGCCCAGCAGGAGGGGCTTTATCTGCTCCATGCCTGCCTGACCGGAGAACAGCAGAAGTCGCGTGCAGCGATCCTCGCGCCGTTCGACATCACCCCCGACCGGAATGGAATCCTTTCGATGCTCGAAACCCATGAGCCAAACATGACTGCGTCGCGGATCAATCTGCAAAAGCTGGAAAACCTTTTCCACGAGAGCGAGCCGAACCGCGCCTTCCTCACAGGGGATTACCTGCGCAGCTACCGCTATAGCGGAATGGTACTCACCCCGCCTGAACTGCCGGGATAACCTGCAACGTTCCTTCTATAAGGAACTGGCCGAAAATCCGCAGGACAGCCGCGCCTGGTTTGGGCGGAATTTTGCATAGAATATAGTTGCATGGATTCAGTGAAGATGATATAGTAATAGAAGCATTTTGAGTACGCGGAGGAATCAGTTTGTCAAACTATCAAAAAGAGATTGAACGCCGCCGGACGTTCGCAATCATCTCGCATCCGGATGCGGGAAAAACCACCCTGACTGAAAAATTCCTGCTTTATGGGGGAGCGATCCAGCTTGCAGGTTCGGTCAAGGGGAAAAAAACGGCGCGTCACGCGGTTTCCGACTGGATGGAGATTGAAAAGCAGCGCGGGATTTCGGTCACCTCGTCGGTTATGCAGTTCAATTACAACGGCTTCTGTATCAACATCCTCGATACCCCTGGGCATCAGGATTTTTCGGAGGACACCTACCGCACCCTGATGGCGGCGGATTCGGCTGTTATGGTGATCGACGCGGCAAAAGGGGTAGAGCCGCAAACCCGCAAGCTTTTCAAGGTCTGCGTCATGCGAAATATCCCAATTTTTACCTTCATCAATAAGATGGACCGCGAGTCCCGCAACCCGTTTGACCTGATGGAGCAGATCGAGCAGGAGCTGGGCATCCAGACCTATCCGGTCAACTGGCCGATCGGATGCGGCAAGGAATTCAAAGGGGTGTTCGACCGCGGCAAACGGGAGATCATCAAGTTTACTTCGGATGGGTTGGCCAACGGAGTCCGGCAGGTGGAGAAGGAGAAGCTCGAGCTGGACGATCCCCGTCTCGCCGAACTGATCGGGCCAGCCCTGCATGAGACACTGGTTGATGACATTGAGCTGCTCGACGGCGCAAGCTACGAATTTGACATGGAAAAGGTGCAGAGCGGCAGGCTCTCACCGGTCTTTTTCGGGTCTGCGCTCACCAACTTCGGCGTGGAACCGTTTCTGGAGGAGTTCCTCTGGATGACCCCGCCGCCGCTTGCGCGGGAGTCCAGTGAAGGGCGGATAGACCCGTTCAGCCCGGATTTTTCGGCGTTTGTCTTTAAAATTCAGGCGAATATGAACAAGGCCCACCGCGACAGGATCGCGTTTATGCGCATCTGCTCGGGCGCGTTCGACAAAGGCATGGAGGTCCTGCATGTGCAGGGGGGCAAAAAGATCAAGCTGGCCCAGCCCCAGCAGCTGATGGCGCAGGAGCGCGAGATCATCGAAAAGGCGTATGCAGGGGACATTATCGGCGTGTTCGACCCGGGCATCTTTTCGATTGGGGACACCCTCTGCGCGCCGGGCAGAAAGTTCACATTCGGCGGCATCCCTACCTTTGCCCCCGAGCATTTCTGCCGGGTGCGCCAGCTCGACAGCCTCAAACGCAAACAGTTTGTCAAAGGCACCACCCAGATCGCGCAGGAAGGCGCCATCCAGATCTTCCACGAACCGCTTACCGGTATGGAAGAGGTCATTGTCGGGGTGGTGGGGACCCTACAGTTTGAGGTTTTTGAATACCGTCTGAAAAATGAGTACAATGTTGATATCCGGATGGAGGGGCTGCCTTACCAGTATATCCGCTGGATTGAAAATGAGGAGGTCGACCCCAAAAAGCTCGACTTAAGTTCAGATACCAAGGTGGTGCAGGACTTCCGCGACCGGTATCTGCTGCTCTTCACCGATGAGTGGAATATCCGCTGGGCGACCGACCGCAACCCTGGGCTGATCCTGTCTGAATTTGGCAGGGTGTGAGCGCTGCATGGATTCCAAAAAAAGAAGCGTGCTTTTGGTTCAAAGCACGCTTTTTTTATTTTCCCCAATCGGCGCTGGGAAGGAACCCTGCGGCAAATCCAGTATTATAAATCAATATCAACCTGATAACAGTCATCAATCAAGAGATAGTTGCAGCCGTATTTTTGGCACAGTTCGGAATAATGTGCGTTTTCCGCGAGGACAGATGTGATGGTACACCCTGTATCATCCAGGCGCTGCTCGATTTCGTTCGCGTGTTCTTTTATGTCAGAAAAATGCTGCTCAATATAGTTTCGGCTCATCAAAAGACAGTAGTAGTGAATGTCATTGAGATATTCCTCGGCAAACTCTTCTTTCCAGGTAAAAGGAATGTAGCAGCCCTCAACGATGAGATTTTGCTTATTTTCAATAGCGGTCTTTATAATTTCCCGAACAATAGGCCACAAATAGGCCTGCAATTTGTCGTCATCCTCAGGGGTTAGTCCGGTATTCCCGCTTCGGATCAGCCCCATTTTTAAATGGTCGATGGATAGATACGGATACTTGTATTTTTCAAGCAGCTTTTGTGACAATACGGTTTTGCCTGTATGAGAAGCACCGGTAATTAAAAGAACCATGGTTTTCCCTCGTCGATTTTAGGTCACTTTATCGTTTTGATTCCACCATTCTGGATATCATCTTTATGATTTCCCGTTCCTGGCCTTCTCCAGAATATCAGCGAGAGGCAGGTTGTGCGGCCGGTTAAAGCGGTTCAGATGGTAAAGCTGTTCCGGGTCACCCGTCAGATAGTTGAGCTTTTCCTGACAGGTGAGGGCGGCCGAGAAGCCCATCTGTTTGAGGACCGGGAGTGCTTCCGGGCTGATCTGCCCGAACGGGTAGGTAAAGGTGGTGGGCGTCCAGCCGCGCAGGTTCTCCTGACAGGCTTTCTGCATCTGGGAGAGGTCCTCCGAGAGCAGCTTCTGGTAGAGGACTGGGCTTTCCCCACGCTTCATCTTTGCTCCATGACGTCCGTTCTCGTTGAGATGGAGATTATAAGAGTGGTTCTGTACCTCCACCAGCCCGCTCTCCTGAAGCAGCGCAAGCTGGTTCCATGTGCAGTGGGAATACCGGATGTGGTGGTCGTCTACCCGGGTATACTGGTCGGCATAGGTGCCGACCACCGAAAAGACCGCCTTGAAGCCGAACTCTTTCAGAATCGGATAAGCGTATTCATGGAAACTCTCATATCCGTCGTCAAAGGTAATCATGACCGGTTTGTCGGGCAGCGGCACCCCCTCCTGCACGAACAGGAGCAGGTCCTGCATCAATACCGGGGTATAGCCATTGTCCTGAAGGTACTGCATGTCGCGCCGGAATTCATCGGGCGATATGGTGTATTTGTTCAGCCGGGACTGATCCTTCAGGATGTGATGGTACATCACAATCGGCAGTTCAATCCCCTCCGGCTGGGCCGAGGCATTGGTGGCGACCGCTACACGCGCGACGATCCCGGCGACCGAGACGATCAGCGCCAGCGCAACCGGCAGGATCAGTTTATCTATCAGCTTCATCTGCATCACTTCCTGAAACGCATTGTTGGTTTCAGTCTATGTTGCGGACAAACCGTCTTATACCGCTTTTGCCGGGCCTGCACAGGTTTTGCAGGCAGGCGTGCGGCACCCCGGCCCCAAAAGCGGGATGCCTGCTTCCATCATCGTTTTACAGCAGCCCGATACCCGCCGGGGGCGGAATGGCTGTGTTCCCGGTCTGTTTGTCGGAGACGGAACCCCTCAACCAGCTCTTTCAGCATCTGCGCCTGATCCGAAAGGCCCTCGCTTGCCGCTGCGGATTGCTCGGCGGTCGACGAGTTGGTCTGTACGACACCGGAAATCTGGTCGATTTCGAGGGTGATCTGGGAGATGGCTTCCGCCTGGGAACTGCTTGCTTCCGAGATCAGGTCGACGGTTTCAGCAACTTTTTTTGCACCTTTCACTGCCTGCTGGAGTGACTGCGCAGTTTCATCCGAAATCTGCGAACCATTTTGTACGGCATGGATCGCGCTTTCGATCAGCTGTGCCGTATTTTTAGAGGCTTCGGCCGATTTGCCCGCCAGATTGCGCACCTCGTCCGCCACGACGGCGAATCCCTTGCCTGCCGAACCGGCCCGCGCCGCTTCCACGGCGGCGTTCAGCGCCAGAATATCGGTCTGGAACGCGATGTCCTCGATCACCTTGAGAATCTTGCCGATCTCGTTTGAACTGCGGGTAATCTCATCCATCGCCTGCGTCACGCGCTGCATCCTGCCGTTACATTCTTCCATGTAATCGCCAACCTGGTTGGCGATTGAGCGCGCCCGCTGCGCGTGTTCGGCGGTCTGGGAGATCTGCGCAGAGATGCCAGCCGCTGTGGCGGAAAGCGTTTCGACCGAGCTTGCCTGCTGGCTTGCCCCAAGTGCCAGCGCGTGTGCGCCCTCCGCGACCTGGCCCGAACCGGTTGCCACCTGATCCGCGCTCCGGCTGATCCGGGACATGGTCTGGTTCAACTGCCCGGCGATTGAGCGGATGGAGGCCAGCAGCGGCTGGAACCCACCGGTATATTCCTGTTCACAGGAGGAATCGACGGTAAAATCTCCTGCCGCCATGCCGGCGAGAAACGCGTTTTCATCCTCAATGATCGCCCGCAGCTTACGCACCAGTTCCCGTACCTGGTCCGAAAGCACCCCAAGTTCGTCCCTTGATTGGTAGCGGATTTCAATATCGAGGTTTCCCTTGGCCATCTCGATTGCGGCCCTTTCGATCTCCGCAACCGGCGCCTGCACCCCTCTGGTGACTGCCATTGCCAGAAGGATGCCGATCACTGCGAGCGCCACGATCAACACTGCCATAATGCAGATCATATACTGATAAACCCGCTCCGAGGACAGCTTCGCCTGCTCCGCATTCATGGTGATGGCGTCGGTCATCTCCTGAAAGGTCGCGCTCAGGATGTCGTAAGCGGGCTTGCCTTCCTCATCCAGCACGCTGCGCGCCTCATAAAACCGGCCCTGCTGCCCGAGGCGGAGCAGATGGCTGTGAATCTCCAGATAGTTTCCCCATTCTTTTTTTGCCTGCTCCAGACTGGTTCGGTCGGTTCCCTCCATCAGTGTTTTTTCATAGTCCAGCAGCAGTGCATCCATCTCCGATTGAAGCTGCGCCATGTTGGCACTGCTCGCCTCCCGCTTTTCGTCCGAGGTTGCGGTGACATACCGCAGCTCGTTCAGACAGAAATCAGCGATGATGGTATTCATCATGCGGGATTCGTTGACCCCGTTCAGCCAGACATCGGAGATTTCCGCAGTCTCGTCGTTCATCCGCCCAATCATCAGCAGGGAAAGCACCCCGACAGCCAGCATCCCTACCAGCATCAACCCCGCAAGAAGATAAAGTTTTGCCCTGATCTTCAGATTCCGAATCAACCAACGCATGGTATCGCCCCCTCTGTACAATGTTCCATGTACCTCTTGCCATTGCTCTCAGTATAGCGCAATACGCATCGAAAATCCACAGTTTTCTAACGCCTGTTTGTGAAAAATCCAAAAAAACCGCTCCGGATGCAGCTTTTGCACCCGGAACGGTTTCGGTCAGGCTTGGCTGTAGTCGTAGAAAAAGAGGTTCAGGTCAACGCTGTTTGGGATGCCTGCCACCCGTCCTTTTGGACTGTACTGCCATATTTTGAAATCATACGGGAAAAACGGAACCTGATAATACTGTGCCATCCAGAGCGGGTACCCCTCCAACTGGGCCATGTCCAGATTTTCGATCAGAAATTTGCTGTAGGAATAATACATGGAGTCATAGCCGGCGGACCGGATGGTGTCACAAAACGCTTTAACGATATTGGTGGCGGTCTGGACCCCCATCCGGTAGGTGCGGTAGGCGGTCGTCTGGGCGCCCTCGATATCGAATACAATCGGCAGGCTGAGCTGATAGTCCCCCAGATTGTCCAGTACGAATTCCGCCTCCTCGATGGCCTCAGCCCGGCTGACCGCCTGCGAATAGAAGTAGACCCCGACCTGCACCCCCGCATTGGCCGCGCCGCGCATATTCTGGTGGAATTTGCTGTCAACATGGAGTTTCCCTTCGGTATACCCCCGGTAGCCCAGCCGGATAAAAGCATAGTTTACACCGTCGTTTTTGACGGCATTCCAGTTGATATCCCCCTGGAATGCGGATACGTCGATCATTTTGATCCCAGTGAATAGCCCGTCGTCATACCGCTTGTCCCGGCTGCTGTCCTTCAGATAGTCCCAGTCATAGCTGTTTTTGCGCAGCGAAGGGTCAACCGGTATGTACTCGTATCCGTTCCCTTTTTTAAAGACGAACATGTTGTCCACAAAACGCTGGACATACTGCGCAGGCAGCTGGTATTCAACCGCCAGGCTTGTCAGCTCCCGCTGGGTCAATCCGTCCAGATCTGCAATCTCCCGGAGAAAATCCTCGTCAATGTCATAGTCTTCCGCCAGATTCCACAGGCTGGTCACCGGGATCAGGCTGGCGGCTTCCTGCGCGATCCCCTGCTGCACAGGCTCCAGCCCCTCCGGATAGGCGGCGCCGGTCTGCAAAATCCCCGCGCATACCGCTGCTGCGCACAGCAGTGCCCGCATCCGCTTCGTGCCTCTGTTCCAATTCATGTTTGCAATTTCCCCTTTTTTCGACAGAATTCCTCTCCATTATAATGTATCCGGCGCAAAGCTGCAAGCTTTATCCTGTGGAAAATGCAGGGCTTCTGACTGCCGGTTGCTGGCAGAGGGGCCTTGCTCGGGACAGAGACGGGAAATGGCTTCACAAAAAGTTTAGGAGACAAATAAAAAACCTGCAAATCAGCTTCTAAACTGATCAACAGGTCTTTCAGGATGGTCGAGGTGACAAGACTTGAACTTGCGGCCTCTGCGTCCCGAACGCAGCGCTCTACCAAACTGAGCCACACCTCGAAGAGAAGTGACTGAAACATGGTGGCTGCCCGACTAGGATTTGAACCCAGACAAACAGAGTCAGAGTCTGTCGTGCTACCATTACACAATCGGGCAATATGTTTCAGTCACAAGTCATATTATACTTCAACTTTTCAAAAAGTCAATACCTTTTCTGACAATTTCGAGAAAAAGATGAAAATTTTTTGGGCTGTGCTGGAATGCCTTTTCCTTTTGGACGGATGAGTGCTGCAAAAGATACCGATACTATTTTCGAGCCCCAAAGGATAAAATAGAAAAAAACAAAAAAAGACTTGATTATATACTTTTTTGGTGTATAATAAAGGCAGTAAAACATTACAGGTACAGGAGGAATTTCCAGATGTCAGTTCAACATTTTACGAAAGATACCTTTCAGGCCAGCGTGCTTGAGAGCACAGGTGTCGTGCTTGTAGATTTCTGGGCGCAGTGGTGCGGCCCCTGCCAGATGCTTGGCCCGGTGATCGAGCAGCTCGGCAGCGAGATGGATGGCAAAGCGGTGGTTGGAAAGGTCGACATCGACGAGCAGCCCGAACTGCGCGACCAGTACGGGATCATGTCGATCCCGACCCTGATCGTTTTTAAAGACGGGAAAGAAGTCAGCCGCGTATTGGGTGTACAGCCCAAGCAGGCGCTGGTCCAGATGATCGAAAACGCATAGGAGCCTGTTTCGTTTGCCGGGATCGGGAAGGACAATCCCGGCCCGGTTTTCCCCGGACAAAAAACTCCCCCTGCTGCGCCTGAACCGGCAGCAGGGGGAGTTTCGTTTTTCAGCCCAACAGCAGTTTGTCATCCGCTTCGTCCGAACCGGTTGCCTGCCCGAACTTTGCAAGCAGGTCTTCCACTGTGAGTTTCTTTTTCGCTTCACCGGAAATATCCAGAGCGATTTTTCCTTCATGCATCATGATGAGACGGTTGCCATGAACGATGGCGTCCCGCATGTTGTGCGTAATCATCAGCGTTGTCAGATGGTCCTTTTGGACAATCCGTTCGGTCGTATCCAGGACCTTTGCCGCTGTTTTGGGGTCCAGCGCAGCGGTATGCTCATCCAGCAGCAGCAAACGCGGCTTTTGCAGGGTCGCCATCAAAAGGGTCAGCGCCTGTCGCTGACCGCCGGAGAGCAGCCCCACCTTGGAAGTCAGCCGCTCCTCCAGCCCCAAATCCAGGATTTTCAGCAGTTCGTAATATTCCTCCCGTTCCTTTTTGGTGATGCCGGTGCGCAGGGTACGGGACTTTCCGCGGCGTGCAGACAGCGCCAGATTTTCTTCGATCTGCATGGTGGCAGCGGTCCCCATCATCGGGTCCTGAAAGACACGTCCGATATAGCGGGCACGTTTATGCTCAGGCAGGCTGGTGACATCGGTATCCCCAATCGAGATACTGCCCGAATCGACCATCCATACGCCGGCAACCGCGTTCAGCAGGGTGGACTTGCCTGCGCCGTTCCCGCCGATCACAGTGGCAAAGTCGCCGTCCTTCAGGCACAGGGAAACGTCATTCAGAGCAGTTTTTTCGTTGACGGTGCCGGCGTTGAAGGTCTTGAAGATATTTTTGATGTCAAGCATGGACTTTGCCTCCTTTCTTTACGGGTTTGGAAAAGGAGCGGGCTTTCCAATAGGGGATTGCCAGGAAAATGGCTACGATAACAGCTGAAATCAGCTTTAAATAGTTGGTGTCAATTCCGCTCAGGCTTACCACCGCCTGTATGACGACATAATAGATCATTGAGCCGATCGAGACCGCCAGCAGCCGCAGGGCAAAGTTGTGGAACAGTTTCGAGAACAGTACCTGCCCGATAATGACCGCAGCCAGCCCGATCACGATTGCGCCCTTGCCCATGCTGGCATCAGCGAAGCTCTGGTATTGGGACAGCAGCGCCCCGGAAAATGCAACCAGCCCGTTGGAAAGCATCAATCCCAGGACCTTGTTGCGTTCGGTATGGATGCCCTGTGCGCGGGCCATGTTCTGGTTTGCACCAGTCGCACGCAGGGAGGCGCCCAGTTCGGTGCCAAAGAACCAATACAGGACCGCGATCGTTGCGATAGTAAACAGGCCCACCACAAAGATCGGGTGGCGGGTGAAAGGTCGTGTGCCTTTGGCCACATCCTGCACAAAACGCAGGGAGACCAGCAGTTTATCCAGATTTTCGGGATTGGTGACATTGATCGCAACATTGGCTTTCATCCCCATGATGGCCAGATTGATCGACCACAGGCCGAGCTGTGTCAGGATCCCTGCCAGAATCGCGGGAATTCCACAGACCGTGTGCAGGAGACCGGTTGCTATGCCGGTTGCCATTCCCGCCAGCAGCGCGGCAAAAAGCGCCAGCCAGACATTTACACCAGAGCCGAACAATACCACGAAGACAGCGCCCCCGGTACAGAACGACCCATCCACCGTCAGGTCCGCAATATCCAGAATCTGATAGGTGATATATACGCCAATCGCCATGATTCCCCAGATCAATCCCTGGGATATGGCCCCTGGCAGCGTACCAATAAAAGAGATCATCGGAATCTCCTCCTCCATATGATTGATGCCGCTTTCAGGCAAACCCGCGTTATACACAATAGCGGAAAAGGGGAACCCCTTTTCCGCCATGGGTCAGCAGCTTTCGCCGGTTGACATTATGCAGCAGCTTCGATTGCAACGTAGCCTTCCGGCGGTGTAAGGCCCAGAGCCTCGCACATCGGAGGGTTATATTTCTTCACAAATTCCGGCGCATACGCGATCGGCATGGTAGAGATGTCAGCCTCGCCCGTCAGGATTTTTGCGGCCATTTCACCGGTCTTGTAGCCGATATCATAGTAGCTGATGGAAAGGGTTGCAACACCGCACCCGGCGGCAAGCCCTTCCTCGCCGGCAAACACCGGTATCGAGCCATGGCAGATGTTATCGATAATCGGGGTGTTGGAGGCAGCGGTATTGTCGGTAGGTACATAGAGCAGATCGCTGTTGTCGGCTGCGGTCTGGACAACAGCCGCAATATCGTTCGAGTCGGAGAAGGGGTATTGGGTGCAGGTGTAGCCCAGGCTTTCCAGCTCTGCCTGGACGGTGTCTACCTGATACTGGCTGTTTGCCTCGTTGGAACAGTAGACCAGGCCGACGTTCTTTGCATCCGGACACCACTCTTTGATCATGGCCGCCTGTTGATCCAGCGGGGCCAGATCAGAGGTGCCGGAGATGTTGCCGCCCACTGTGCCGGAAAAATCTGTAATCCCAAACGCGACGCCGTACTCGGTGACCGAGGTGCCCAGAATCGGGATATCTGCGGTCGCGGTTGCAGCTGCCTGCAACGCCGAGGTTGCGTTCGCCATGATAAGGTCCACATTTTTGGACACAAAGGAATTGGCGATCGTCGCGCAGGTAGCGGGGTCATTGGCCGCATTCTGGTAATCAAAGGTCACCTGGCCGGGGAGCCATTTGTTAAGCGCATCCTGAAAGCCTTCAGTGGCTGCATCCAGTGCGGGATGTGTAACCAGCTGTGAGATACCGACTACATAGGCGTCTTTTTTTTCGGTCGGATCAGCAGGCGCTGCCTGGCTGGAAGCCTGAGACGGGTTGTTCTCCGTACCGGCAGAGGAAGCCGCCGGCTGGCTGCTGGTGCCGCCGCAGGCGCCCAGAGATACCGCCAGAGCCAGCGCAAGCACCAGCATGAAGGGTTTAGAAGTCTTTCTCATTCAAAATTCCTCCAGTTTTTACAATTCAACGCTTTACCGCTTTTTGTTATAAAAGCAACAGCGCAAAAAAAGAATGTGATTTCTCACGCGAATAAGTATAGCGCGTTCTGCCGCTGCTGTCAAGAAAAACATTCCGGCCCACGCAGGCTGCCGCCCCAAGAATCTGTTGCGTATTTTATTGATGCAAGGGGGCTTTTTCACTTAGTCTATTTCCAATTACCATAATTTTTAGGCAAAATAAATTCGCTCAATCTCATTGTTTTGAGTGATGGCAATTTCCCGGATGATCCCGCGCCACATGGAGCGCTGTTCTTCCCGACCGGCTGTTGTGTAAACGGCCTGAAAATCTTGCACCTGAAACTTTTCCAGAGCTAAGGTATTCAGTTTCGGGTAGTCAACCACCACGATCTGATTCAGTCGTTCCATGTATTGGGCGTAATCTTTCCGGTACTCATCCAAAGAGATGAGATCGTTCAGGTACAATTCCTTCAGCTTTTCCAGCTTCGCAGAGATTTTTGCACGCTCTGCTTTCGCGGGGTTCGACGCCGTGGTTTTGGCACGGTATTCTATCAGATACTGGTCTATGTACGGACCGATATTTTCAAGCAGCATCTTTTCCAACTTTTTCTCATTCAGATGTTTCGAGTGGGTGCACACATTGTATCCATGACGGGCGTGGCTCTCACACCTATAATACACACGGCCATCTGATTTGCCTGAATTGGGGGCGTAAAACGCTGACATGAGGCGTCCGCAGTTTGCACACCTGAGCATTCCGCTGAAAAGATAGATCCGTCCGGTGGGGGCGCTTTTAGTTGTCACCTTGCGTTCGAAGACTTCCTGCACCTGTGCAAAGGTATCCTTATCAATAATCCCTTCGCAGTAATTTTCCACCCCATAATAAGTGCCTATGTAGACTGGATTTTTCAGCAGGTTCTTTATCGTTTTAGGCGCGGGGTTCCAGTCCCAGTGCTCCCAAACATAGCGGGCTGTCGTATAGGCGGACCCATAGAGGAGGAACTTCGAAAAAATATCCTGCACCATTTCGACATCTTTGGGCTCACCGGGTACGATGTGCTTGTTCTCCACCTTGTACCCACGTGGGACAATTCCGGCAATGGCTTCCCCTCTTTGGATTTTGTTGGCAAAAACAAATTTTACTCTTTCGCTGGTGCGGTCGGCTTCGTCCTGCGCTACGGACAGCATGATATTGATATGCAGCCTGCCCGATGCGGTGGACGTGTCATAGTTTTCATAGACCGTTTTCCAGTCTACATGGTGAGCTTCAAGGATTTCCTGTACCTTGTAATAATCCCGGATGGAGCGGAACCAGCGGTCCAGTTTAATAATTAGGATGACATCAAGTCTATCCGCCTTGACATCATCCAGCAGGCGCATGAATTCTTTTCGCTTGGTGAAGGATTTCCGGGCGGACAGCCCTTCGTCCATGTAGTAGTCTACGATGCAGTAGCTGTGTTCCTGAGCGTACTTTGTCAGCGCTTCGCGCTGGGCCGTCAGAGAGTATCCATGCAAAGCCTGTTCTTCGGTGGAAACCCGGATGTATAAACCTGCCCGCAACATAAAAAATCCCCTTTCTTTTTGCATAAGAGTATGCTAAAATAAAGGGGCAGTAAGCTCGAGAAAATTTTACTGCCCCTATGAAGCCGCTTTCGGTGCTGGTAACACCGGGAGCGGTTTTCTATTTAAAACAAGTCGTCAAAGACATCATCCAGACGGATGATGAGATCGTCATAAAGGTGGCACTTGAAATCGGTCACTACCGCTACTCTCTCATCGTTCGTCATGTGTGCAAGCATATAGCTTGGATAAAGAGAGTAGGAATTATCCAACTCGAAATATCCGTCTTTCAGCAAATAAATATCAATAGATCTGGCCTCCGGGCTAACGATCCAGTATTCTCCGACACCGCATTGCTCATAGGTACGTTTTTTGCGGCCCTTGTCATTCAGGCCTGTACTGGGGGAAAGAATTTCTACTACCAAGTCTGGCGCACCATGGACCCCGTCTGGTTTGATCTTATCCCGATCGCAAACCACCATAAAATCAGGGACATAATGATCCGTCTCCGTGAGAAAAACCTTTTCCCCGTCGCCAAAGGGGACGCATTTTTTTCCTTTTAAATAGCTCCAAAAAATTCCATAAATATTTCCTGAAATACGATTGTGGTTGGTTGCAGCGGGGGACATCATTACGATCTTCCCGCCGATTAGTTCTTCCCGCCAATCCCCTTTGTATGCGAGGTTCCCGTTCATAGCATCTGCTCCTTTCGCACGCCCGCTCGGTAGCGGGCTTTTTTATTTATCGGAAATCATCCAACCAGATTATATTATCAAACTGCAAATTTTCGATCATCCGAGCTAGAAACTTCTTTAGCAAAGGGCTCTAATGGTTTCAAATCCAAAACCTGCCGGACAGTATTTTTCTCCTTAATAGTGGCTCTTTCATAGGCTTGAGCCACCTCCGTTGCCTCATGTGAAAGAAAAGATGGCTTTTTATTCTCTATATAATCCTTATAAAACACTTCAACTTCTACATCTAAGGCGTCGCAAATCCGTAGCAAAACGTCGAAGTCTATTTTCATATTATCCCGTTTGATAATACTATACAGGGTTTGAGGGCTTATCTTAATTTTTTTAGCTAGTTCATTTACATTAGTACCCTTTTCAGTAATTAATTGTTGCAGCGTGGTCCCGATCAAATTTTATCCCCTTCTTTCAATAACAATTTAACACACGAAAAAATGAAAGTCAATAATAATTTATGATTTTTCATAAATTATTATTGACTTTATATTCGTTTGAATATATAATAAAATAAAAATTATGCATTTGCATATAAAAGAGGTGATAAAATGTATGCAAATTTAAAAGGGGAGATTGCCAAAAAAGGAATCCAACGGTCTGAAATGGCAAAAGCATTGGGAATCCATGAAAACTCTATCAGCAACAAAATTAATGGAAAAAGCAGATTTACTATTGAGGAAGCTTTTCAAATTAAGGATACCTTTTTTGCAGATAGCCCAATAGGGCTACGAGAATTATTTCAATGTAATGACTGTAAGTCGAACTAGTTCACCAACAAGAAGCCGCCCGTAGCGGGCGGCGGAGAAAGAGAGGTGAAGTTCTTGTTTTGGAAATGGTTGAAAGAAAACCACCCCATAGTGCATGAGGTGGTTTGGTGGATTGTAGACTTGGTTTGCGTTATTTCAATCATTATCTCAGTTGTAGTAATAAGGATGCGATAGAAACAATTAGGGCAATCAAAGCGATTGCAAGCGTAGTCCATGCGCGAAACTCGGTCCAAACATGCTGCTTTTTTGACCGAGTTTGGTAAACGCGAAGTCGTTTTCCAAGCTCGGAAATTTCGCAAATACCACTTGATGGAAGGTCAAAGAAATCTGATTTTCCGCCTAAAAGACCTTTAACTAAACCGCGATTTCGAAGGACTTCAAATTCATCCTTGGTTAGACAGACTGAATCTGATCGTTTGAAACGACCAAAGAGGATTTGTTCTTCATTAGTTAGGATAATAAGTGAGTAATCACGAGTAGTATCCATATTGTATTCACGCCCCTTTTCCACCGAAGCATAACATACAGCTATAAAAAAATCGCCAGAATCATGAAGCGTTTTTAAGAGCGACATCCAGATTTCCCATTGTGGGTATCTATTGTCGCGTTAGCAGCCTCAATAATAGTTCCAATCCTGCGTGAATTTCTGGAAAAAATAATTTAAGGAACGAAATGATAAAGGAGCATAAGAGCATGTGTAGAAAAAAGAAAACAACTGTTTGGGCCTATCTGGATGGAAAGAAACTGGTAGACGTGGTTCAGGCGGCCTTGGATAACAACATGATGGTCGAAGATATGAAAGCTCTGCTGATCCGCGAGAATCCCGGTCATGAAATCACTTTCAAAGTACAGTGAGGAGGGCAAAGCAGAGTGGTCACCTCAACCAAAGAGCTTGATGCCATGGAAGGAATGGAAAAGAAGCAGCGGAGCAGAGAAACGCTTCTTCTAGTGCAGATTTTAAGAGAGCTGCGCCAGTTATCCACTTTGGAGGAGTCCCAAGGTGCAAAACTCAGTGAGGTACCGTCACCTGTCAATCCAGTCTTGAACGGAAAACTGGATTGCATGGAAAAAGCAGCCATGATGATGCACGAGCTTGGAAAGCTGCTGTGGGTCAGCGATAAGAAATTTCGGGTCACAGTCGTATGCGATCCAGAAGAAGGAAGGTTTGAAGCAATACGAGAAGACATCTAGGCTTAGAAAGGAGACCCTATGAAAGAATTTGTACCGCCTGCAAATTGGCAGGGCGTCCCCAGAATTGAAAACTACGTGAAATGGTGCGCGATGATTGCATCCAAAAGGCTGGGGGTACCGGTCGAGGCGACGGTGGCCGGACTGAAAGAAGAGTGCAAGTCGGAGCAGAAGGTCGGATGATCGCTATATCTATCGCAGCGTACGACATGGACGGGATCGAATTCAACCAGGAAACCGGGGCTTGCAGTCGGTCTGGCGCGGCAGATGTCAGCATGAGAGGAGGCGGAACTTTGCAATACAACACGTTAAAAGCCTACAGAAGACTATGCGATCTGTACGGCTGGCCGCAGTCGTTCGAAGGGCTACGCATGTTCGCGTGGCAGGTCAAGATGGGGTATCGCAGCATCTGGCTTGGAGAGGACAATGGACGGGATCGCGTTTAGTGGGTGGCAGCTCACTTTGTCCATCAGTAAGATCAGTTTGTGCGCAGTCTATGCGGCTATTGCTATTGCCGCAATCGCAGCTGCTGCAATCTGGCGCAGCGCAGAAAAGGAGTGATAAAACATGAAAGCGACAGGTATCGTCAGAGGGATTGACAACCTGGGCCGGGTAACAATCCCGAAGAGCATCCGGAACGCCAACGGATGGACGGAGGGAACACCAATGGAATTCTTCGTGGCAGACGGGCAGGTAATCCTACAGAAATATCAGCCCGCAACCGCTGACAGTATCGAGAGCGTAAAAAGGACGCTCAAGAATCTGATTCAGTTTGATGATCCGGAGGCGAACGAGCATCTGAACCGGGCGGTAAACGAAATCAATACCGCGCTCCAATATTTATGTCATGAATCAGGCGGCGGAACACGAGCAAAACATGTGCGCTGACTTCACCAGAACGTGTGAAGGATGCGAACACGCTGTGGAAGAATCGGGAGTAAAGGCGAAAGCGGCGTATAGATGTATGGCACATGGCCGGTGGCAGGGCTATACAATCGGACGCGAACATTTTTTGCCGTATATTCCGGCATGGTGCCCGAAAAGGCCGGAAAATAAAGGAGATCGCACATGAAGCGTTACAGACGATAAAGGAGGGCTATGAGACCATGGCAGTCTATAAACTGGGGCCGGTCCGCCTGACGCAGCGAGGCGGTCAGTATGTGGTGTGCATAGATGGAGAGCCGGAAGCGGGAGGTACCTACGAAAATCCGATAGAAGCATGGACAAGGTTCATAGATTCCGCAGACAGCCGGGTACGCCGCAGAATCGGTGATCTTCTGGAAAAGCAGGGTCGAAACCGGTATACAGGAGCTTTGGAGCAATCATGATAGAGCAATCCCCTATGGACATGTAAGGAGAGTTTAGAGCATGGAAACCATATTATGCGGCGATGCCTTGGAACAACTAAGAACACTGGAGCCGGATAGTGTCCATACCTGTGTAACTTCCCCTCCTTATTACAATTTGAGGGACTATGGAACGGCTGGACAGATCGGTGCCGAGGCCACACCGGAAGAATACATAGAAAATCTGGTGAAGGTATTCCGGGAAGTCCAGCGGGTTCTTCGTCCAAATGGAACTCTTTGGATCAATATCGGAGACAGCTACGCCACCAGATCAGGGGCGCAGCCGCCAACAAACACCAGAAATATTCATGGTCACACAGCAAAGCAACTGCCGGCCGGCTATAAGTATAAGGATTTGATGGGGATACCGTGGATGCTGGCGTTTGCCTTACGCACGGATGGATGGCATTTGAGGCAGGATATTATCTGGGCCAAGCCCAACTGTATGCCGGAGAGTGTCCGGGACCGTTGCACGAAAAGCCATGAGTATATTTTTCTCCTGTCAAAATCAGACCGATATTACTTCGATGCAGCTGCAATCAGCGAACCGATTGCAGAAATCAATGTAACGAGGTATCTGAAAAGTTTCGGAGGAAAGGGATATAGGAATGAAGTTCCGAATTTGCGCAGGAACAAGCGGGATGTGTGGACAATCGGTACAGGTGGTTTTAAAGGCGCTCACTTCGCGGTATTCCCTGAAAAACTGGTGGAACCGTGTATCCTGGCCGGATGTCCGGAAGGGGGACTTGTTTTAGACCCGTTTGCGGGAAGCGGGACTACTGGCGTAGTGGCCAAACATTTGGCGCGGAATTTTATTGGCATAGAACTGAACCCAGAGTATTGCAGGATGGCGGATGAGCGGATTCGTGCAGCAACTGTACAGCATGAACAACTGACAATAACAGGATAGGAAAACCGCCCTGTGCGCGCTTCCGAGAGCAAGCACAGGGCGGCTTTCTGAAATTGGCTTTTGTCGCAAAAACCAACCACTTGAACACTCACATTGTAACAAAGTGCGCGGCAAAAGTCAAGGGAAACGCGCCGCCGTCTGGCGGTGGGCGGGCTTGTAATGGGTATTATCATTTGAGCGAAGCCTTTTTTTAGAACAGGGGGATTTTGGACACTCCTTTTTCCACTGTCCTGAAAAAAGTCGGAATTGTTGAAAAGTTGAAATATTGAAAACTATGATTTCAATATTTCAAAAACGGCTGGGACACGGAACCTGCCCGCTCCACTATCCAGCGGAAAGCGGATGAAGCGTAAATGAGAAGTTTTATCAGAGAAAAGAAGATTTTCTGCGGGGACCACTACCGGGAGGTTGACATATTCCCCTACACTGACGCTCAAAAGAGCACGTCAGGCCGCGGCAAACGATCTAAAAAGATCAAAGAATCCCCACCCAAGCAGAAAAACCTGAATGACAAAAACGCCCGGAGGTATCTGGTACAGATCGGGGAACTGAATTTCGGGGCTGATCCTGACGCACTCCACGTAACAGCTACATACAGTTCAAAGTATCTCCCGGAAACCATGGAGGGTGCGGAGAAGGAAATTTCGAACTATTTGCGCCGTATCCAGTATGCCCGGAAAAAGGCAGGGTTACCACCTCTGAAATACATCCTTGTGACTGCATCTGCCATTGGAAGAGATTGTGACAAGCCGGTCCGTATCCATCATCACATCATCATGAACGGTGGCCTGACCCGCGATGCCGTAGAGGAACTGTGGCGGAAGCCGAGGCGTAAAGGACAGAAACAGGGCGACAAGATCGGTTATTGCAATGCCGACCGTCTACAGGCGGACGAAAACGGGATAGCGGCCCTTTGCAGTTATCTTGTGAAGCAGACCGGAGGAAAAAAGCGCTGGTCCTCGTCTCACAACCTGAAACGGCCGGAGAGCCGCACCAACGATGGAAAGTATACACGACGGCAGATTGAAAAACTGGTGCGCGAACGTCCGGACAGAACCTTTTGGGAAAAGAAATATCCGGGCTGGATCCTGACCAGTGAAGATTACGGGGTGCGGTACGAATATAACGAAATCACAGGCTGGGCCATTTACCTGAAGCTGAGGAAGAAAGAGTAGAGGAGGAGACTGAGATTATGAAAGATGCGAAAATCATCCGCCGCCAATGGCAGAACCGGGTCAACAACGCACAGGGGCATTTCTTCGAAGAATCTATCAAAGCGGCGTGTGTCGTGTACTCCATGGAGGGTAGAGCGGAGGTTGACAAGACGCCGGAACCATTCCGGGTGATGGAGAAGAGCCGGGACGGGATATTCAAAGGCCGGTTCACGGCCCATGCCCAACCGGACTTTCAGGGGACGCTTGCGGGTGGCCGGTCGATCGTGTTTGAAGCTAAGTACACCACAACAGACCGGCTCAAACAGGATGTGCTGACCGACCAGCAGATGGAGACCTTGAAAAAGCACGACCGACGGGGTGCGCTCTCGGGTGTATGCGCCGGGATCGGGAATGATTTCTTCTTTGTCCCGTGGGAGGTGTGGGACAGCATGAAAATCCTATACGGGAGGCAATATGTGACCGCGCAGGACCTGGAACCGTTTCGTGTGCGCTTCACCGGCGCGGTTCTGTTTTTGGATTATGTAAGTCAGAAGCAGCCAAGTTTGAAAAGGGGGGCTGAAAAATGAAACTGGAACAGTTACAAGAAGGAACCGTATTTGAAGCGGTGGACAAGCTGGGAAACAGATTCTTTTACCGTTTCGATCGGGTGGACCATATAGACAGCCTGGACCGGACAGCGGAAAATTGAGAAGGTGAATTAATGAAGTTTGCGTCTTTTAATGCCCGTTGCCCTTATGAACTGGGGGACGGAAGCAAGGGAACGGACGGGCAGGGACACACGATCACGGATATTGTGGCCCTTCATTCTGTAAAGACAATGACGGTTCGGTTCCTCCACGAGCTGGACGGAAACGGGAAACTGGTTAGCCTGATTCTCGAACCGCAGGAAGGAGGCGGGCCGGGGGATGAACGCGGTGCTGTTAAGCAGTAAAAAAATGGGCTATTGCACGCCGCAGGGATTCTTTGACCAGCTGGACACGGAATTTCATTTTGCGCTTGACGCGGCGGCAACAGACAAAAGCGCAAAATGCCCAGTGTACTACACACCAGAAACGGACGGATTGAAAAGTCCGTGGAACATTTCAGGTGGCGCTGTATTCTGCAATCCTCCATATGGGCGTGAAATCGGGAAGTGGGTCCGCAAGGCATATGAGGAAGCGCAGCACGGCACAACCATCGTACTGCTGATTCCAGCCCGGACAGATACAACGTATTTTCACGAATATATCTATAGACACGCGGAAATTCGTTTTTTGCGAGGTCGTTTATGCTTCACAGACGAAGATGGGAACGCATATTCACGGGCACCGTTTCCTTCGATGCTGGTTATTTACAATAGAAGAGAGAAGGGGAAAAATGAGAGCGATTACGGTATATCAGCCTTACGCGTTTGAGATTGTAGCGGGATTAAAACAGTATGAGACACGACCGCGCCGCACGAATATTCGAGGGCGCGTTGCTATACATGCCGCCAAAACCGATATTTGGGTTGAAAGATTGATTACATTGAAGGATATACAAGAACATTCAAAAATGTTGTTAGAGTATCAGTTGAAACAGGCAAACGGGGCTGTACGAGTTCCTTCCATGCTTGTTTTTAGTGCAGTGATTGGCACAGTTGAAATTGTCGATTGTGTCCCCGTGGAGGCCCTTATAGGCAAGCTGTCAGAGCGGGAGCAGGTTTTAGGCGATTACACGCCGGGGAGGTTCGCATGGGTGCTGAAAAATCCGATTATGTTTGACAAGGCAATCCCGGCGCGAGGGAAACAAGGTTGGTGGAATTGGGATGAAAATAGCTTACAGTTGAAAAATATCTGAAATTTGGAGGGACAAAAAGTGAAGATCAAGAAAATTGCATCCATTTGCATCAGGACAGGCCGTTTTGTCCTCTTCGACAGGATCAGTAAAAATGGCGAGATCACACAGTGGCTTGGTGACGGGTCAGCCGCCTACCCGTTGGACGGCCTCCCAATTTTGGATGGAGAAAGCCTGCGCACTATCTTTGATATTCCTGAAAAGAAGTGGGAAAAGATTCTGTTTCGTCATAGCGCATTCCCGGAAACGGTGAATGTGGATGATATAGCGCAGGGAGAAAGGCAGGTTGAAGAGGCGGGACTTTCGGTAGTACACGGCGGAAGGATTCTGAAGCATTTGAAAACGCGGAATGGCATTACATTTATCCAGAGCCAATATCTTCAGCCGCTTGAGGATGTTCTGGATATGGTGCAGCTGTTTGAACGACAGACACAGGGCGGTAATACCTATATCGTTGCCAAGGCTGGTCTGCTGACTGTCGCGGTCATGTTCCCTTATGACGCCATCAACAAAGAGTTTGTCGAACAGATGGAGGATTTAACAGCGCAATGCCGTTGGGAATTGAGAAAAAAGGAGCAGCAGAATATCCACCAAACAGAACCGGACGACGGGCACGACACTGATTTTGACGAAGAAGCAGGGAGGAAAGAATTGTGAAAACGGTATATTTTAACGCTGTTTGCCCGTTTGAAATCGGTGACTACATACGGGATATGGGCGGGCGTATCCATAAAATCACCGACATTGCATGTGTCCATCGTGTTCGTACAGGAAAAGTGGAATTTCGCTTTGAACTGGATAATAGCGGGCGGCTGATTATGCTCGAGCCGTCAACCGGATCAAAAACACGATAGAGACGGAGGAAAGACCAACCATGCGAACAATCTCTTTTATCAACCTGAAAGGCGGTGTGGGAAAGACCGTTTCAGCGGCCAATTTTGCCCACATTCTTGCGGCAATCCACAACAAGCGCGTCCTTCTGGTGGACGGGGACAAGCAGGGCAACGCTTCCCAGTATTTCCGGCTGTATGGGGAACAGGACGGACTTGCAGCCCTGCTTCTGAACCCGGAGCAGGACATTCTGGAATCCATCTATACGACCCGCTACAGGGGATTGGATGTTATCACATCCAATATGGACCTTTACACAGCTGACCGCGAGATTTACGGAGATGAGGGAAGGGATACGGCAAGGACATTAAAATCTGTCCTGCACCAGATCGAACCGGATTATGATTACTGCGTGATTGACAATGGCCCATCTATTGATACAGTGGCTTTGAACGTTCTGGTGGCTTCTAATGATGTGTTAATCCCCATCCGGCCTGATGATTTCTCCTTTTCCGGTCTGGTGGACCTCGCGGAACAAGTAGAGAGTGCAAAGGCATTGAACCCGGGATTGTCTCTGAGAGGCGCATTCTTTACGCACTGGCAGCGCCGGGAAGTATTTGAGCGGGCGCGGGAGGAACTGGAGAAAAGCGGGATTTGCCCCGTATTCAAAACGGCTATCTCCTACAATCCCAGAGTATCCGAAAGCACGTTTGCGAACCAACCGCTTTGTGAGTTCGCCAGACGAAGCTGGGCGGCGATCCAGTATAAAAAACTGGTCGCGGAATATCTGATCTTGGCCAATTCGTCAAATTGAATGAAAGGATGCGTTTTACGATATGAACTGTGTTGAACGTTATAAAGCAGAACGGACTGCGTCAAAAGTTGAGGCCTTTCTGGTAAAACAAAAGCTGCCTTATGACCAGAAAATTATCCTGGCCGAAAGACGGGCAAAGGAATTTTACGATCAAATACTGGGAGAGGGACACAACGTCCATGTATCGGTCGGCGGTTTGGACAGTATCACACTGCTCCTGTTTTTACGATCCATCGGCCTTGATGATGTCCCGGCTATATCCGTATCCGCGCTGGAGGACAAGAGCATCCAGCAGATACACAAAAAACTTGGCGTTATTCCCTTAAAGCCGCTTAAAAGCAAGGTCGAAGTCTTACAGGAGTATGGTTTCCCGGTACTGTCAAAGGAAATAGCGGGAAAGATTGATCTGCTCCAACGCCCAAGTGAACGGAATGCCACTGTGAGACACGCCATTATTACTGGAGAAACTGGCACATACGGTGGAAACCGCACAGGAACCCGGATGAAGCTGTCGCAAAAGTGGCTAAACCTATTTGGAGGGTATGAAAACGAGGAGGAAAACGTTAATTATCAGGTTGCACCTTTCAAGGTGTCGGACAAATGCTGCTACTATCTGAAAGAAAAACCCTGCGGCAACTACGCAAAAGAGCATGATAGTTATCCGTATCTTGGCCTGATGGCGTCAGAAGGAGGACGCAGGCGAAAGGCCCTGATGATGAATGGATGCAACTATTACGGGAAAACCGTAACACGCAGTTGCCCCTTTGCGATATTTGACCGTCAAGACCTGTTGCAGCTTGCGCTTGATCTAACTGTGCCTGTCCCAGAAATCTATGGAGAGATTGCACGAGATTCGGAGGGAAAACTCTACACCACAAAAGCGCAGCGTACCGGGTGCAGCATGTGCGGATTTGGAATTCATCTGGAAGAACGTCCACACCGGTTCGACCGGCTAAGGGAGGCGAACCCGGACGAATGGGAATTCTGGATGCATTATTGCGTTACAGATCCTAAAACCGGAGAGAAGTTCGGCTGGGGCCGCGTTCTTGATTATATTGGTGTGCCTTACCGGTAAAAGACGCATTGGAAATCTGATCTTGACCAATTCGGTCAACCAGCGGGAGGGATAACAGTGGCATTTGACATCATGAGCCTGAACCGCAACCGGAGCGCGATCCAGGCAAAAAGCAGAGCGGATGAACAGTCAGGCCGCGCGGTGCTGAAATACATAGACGTTGACGATCTTGTACCATCTACAGAGAACTTCTACTCGATGTCCGCTATTGAAGAGCTGGCTTTCCTGATTGCCCTTTCAGGTGGTATCAAGCAGCCGGGACTGGCAGTGCCGCTGGGCGGTGGAAAATACCGTCTCATCGCCGGACACAGGCGGCGGTTAGCCTCAGTCCTGCTTGTGGAACGGGGAAAACAGGAATACAAAAAGATGCCCTGTATAGTGGAGACGGTCCATGGAGAGGAGCCGAAGGACGTAGCTGGGATTGCAGAGGAAGAAGCACTTCGGGAGATAGACGAAGCAATCCTTCTGATTGCAACCAACGGATACCGGGAAAAAACAGACTGGGAACGGGTACAGGAGGTCATGCGTCTCCGGGCACTGCTGGAACGAAAGCGGCAGTTTCAGAAAATCCCCGGTCAAACGCGCAAAATCATTGCGGAGCAGCTTGGAACGACCCCAGCGCAGGTGGGACGCTATGAGAGTATCGACAAACATCTGCTGCCGGACTTCAAGGAAGCAATGAAGGCCGAACGGATGGGAATATCGGTAGCCTATGAATTGTCCACATTGCCGGAACAGATCCAAAAAGCGGCCCTTGCGGAATATAAAGCAAAAGGCAGTTTATCTATTGAGGATGTGAAGCGCCGCAGACAGGAGGAAGAGGAAAAGCAACCGATGCCTGGACAGATTACTTTGGAAGAGTTGGAGGAAGAAAGGCAGGACATGCAGCCTCCACAGAGACAATCCCCGCCCACTTTTATGAAAGCATCTGGGACAGAGGAAAAAACACCATGTGACATAGCGGGAAAGATTGTGGATGCTCCCACCCCGCCAAGTGCCATGGAACCGCCGGAGAAAAGAGTGAAGCCAAATTCAGAACAGCCCGCGTCCGTACCTTCACCGCAGCCCGCACAGATACCCGCAGCGGAGAAAGCGGACGGCACGTCAGAGATGGAAGAAGTGCTGGAACGGTTGAACGACCTGGTCTCCTACTGTATGGACAAGGAAGAAAAGGGCGATCGCTCAAGGGACTGGGTGCAGGATGTCAGAGCCTTATTATTTGCTATTGACTATTTGGATAGCTGCGGCTGATAATGGGAGTAAACCCACGATATAAAATAGAAAGCAGGTGCTCTAATGAGTAAAATTTATGATGGGATCATGGGTCTGGTAGTCGGGGATGCGCTGGGCGTCCCCTATGAGTTCAAATGCCGGGACAGTTTCACGGCAACCGACATGGTCGGCTACGGGACATACAATCAACCGGCAGGGACTTGGTCGGACGACAGCAGCATGACCCTTGCGACAGTGGAAAGCATTGGACGGCTGGGAAAGATTGATCCGGATGATATTATGCTGAACTTTTCAAAATGGTTAAATAACGGTGAATTCACTCCCTATAATAGCGTTTTCGACGTGGGCGGGGCAACCCACAAGGCGATCCAGAGGTTTGACCAGGGCACAGCCCCACTTGATTGCGGCGGAGCATCCATCATGGACAACGGCAACGGAGCTTTGATGCGGATTCTTCCGGCCGCGCTGATCCCGCATACAGAGGAGGAGATACGGCATGTTGGACAGCTCACCCATGCACACGAGATTTCGCGGACTGCCTGCTGCCTATACACCTACGTAGTGGAACAGTATGGACAGATTCAGGATATGAAAGCTGCAATCCATGCTTTAGGACGGTTGACAGCAGTCCGTTTGATGGAGCAGTTTAACCGCATTGCCGGTCTGGAAGGTTTGAGCCGCGAAGAAATCAAAAGCTCCGGTTATGTGGTGGATACGCTGGAAGCGGCGCTGTGGTGTGTCCTGAAAACAGACAGTTATCGGGATTGTGTTCTTACCGCTGTGAATCTGGGGGAAGATACGGATACCGTTGCAGCTGTAGCGGGGGGCCTTGCCGGGATTGCCTATGGCTGCGGTGGGGCGAACGGGATTCCTGATGAATGGATCGCACAGGTTCCCCGAAGGGAATGGATTCAGGCATTGTGTGAGAAAATGGAAGCTCATTTCTGAAAAAGGAACAGCTCAAAAGGACAAGGAGGAAGTTGTACCGGTGCAGGCGAAGCAATATCTGAAAGAGTTAAAACGACTGGATACCTGTATCCGACAGAAGTTGCAGGAGAAAGCTGCTTTATATACCAGCACAATGGGGGCTGTCCGGATGGATGCGGACCGGGTGCAGACTTCCGGATCGAAGGATGTCATACCGGACCTGGTACAACGGACTCTGCATCTTGAGGCCGAAATTGACAAACAGATTGACGATTTCACAGATCGGAAACACCGAATCATAAATCAGATTCAGCGGCTGACGAACGAAACCTACGTTTCTTTACTTTATAAACGGTATGTGGAGTTCAAGCGGCTTGAGGAAATCGCTGCGGAAATGAATTATACATATCTGTACGTGCGAAAAATGCATGGATACGCCTTGAAAGAATTTCAACAGATTCACAAAGAGGTGCTTGCGGACTATGAGACAGCTCTTGAGAAAAGAAGGAACACAAAGGAACATTTAAACATGCTATAATGATACCGTGGAAATCCGGGGACGAGTGCGCCCCGGATTTTTAATTGCACTTTGAAAGGCGGTGAATTCATTGAGCATAAGAGGCAGACCCCGGAGATTTAAGACAACAAAAGCGCTGGAACTGGCGTGGGAGCAATATAAGGAGTGGTGCAATAGCCAGACTGTGCTGACACATGAATTCAGCGCGAAAAATTCAGAGTTTGTCAGCAAACAGCTCACGCGCAGCGTGACCTATACGATCGAGGGTTTTTGCGTATGGGTGGGGCTGGCCCGGTCCAATTTCTATGAAACCTACGCGGAGGATGAGAAATTTCGGGACATCGTAACGCGCATGAAGGAAGAATGTGAAATAGATGCTCGGATGAAGTTCGAATTGGGCGTGATTGATCCGAAACTTGCGGCGCTCTGGATGAGCAAATACGGCTATTCCACCAAGACGGAAAGCAATGTTTCCGGTTCTGTTCCGGTTGTCATCTCTGGGGATGATGCGCTTGAAGATTAACCAAAAGCAGATCTATCTTCCCGACTGTGTGGGCAGGGGTTACGGCACCTATTGGCATTGGAAGGGCCGCTATCGGGTGTGCAAGGGAAGCAGGGCCAGCAAGAAAAGCAAGACAACGGCGCTGTGGTATATCTGGGCCATGATGAAATATCCGGACGCAAACCTGCTTGTAGTGCGTAAGGTATTCCGTACTCTGAAAGACAGCTGCTTCACAGAATTGAAGTGGGCAATCAACCGCTTGGGTGTTCCGGAACATTGGGAGATCAAGGAAAGCCCCCTGGAAATGACCTATAAGCCTACGAACCAGAAAATCTATTTTCGGGGGCTGGATGATCCTTTGAAGGTCACGTCGATCACGGTTGAGCATGGCTATCTGTGCTGGATGTGGATAGAGGAAGCCTATGAGATCAGCGACGAAGACGACTTCAATATGCTCAATGAATCAATCCGTGGAGCGATCCCTCCGGAAACCAGACTGTTTAAGCAGGTCACCTTAACCTTTAACCCATGGAACGAACACCACTGGCTCAAAAAACGATTCTTTGACAATCCGGACGATGAGACCCTTGCCATGACGACCAACTATCTGTGCAACGAGTGGTTGGATGATGCGGACCGCAAAGAGTTTGAAACCATGAAGCGGAACAACCCTCGGCGTTACTGCGTGGCCGGGCTGGGGGACTGGGGCATCGTGGATGGGTTGATCTTTGAGAATTGGGAGGAAAAGCCGTTTTCTGTACAGGAGATCACAGCACTGCCGGGCATCCGCTCTGCCTTTGGCCTTGACTTTGGTTATACCAACGATCCCGCCGCATTCTTTTGCGGATTGATTGACCAGCGGACAAAAACCATCTGGGTATTCGATGAAATCTACAAGCGCGGCATGAGCAATGAAGCCATTGCAGAGGAGGTTACGCGGGCAGGATACGCAAAAGAGCGGATCAAAGCTGACTGTGCGGAGCCGAAAAGCATTGACCGGCTTTATACGCTGGGCCTTTCCCATATCCACAGATCGCGGAAGGGAAGGGACAGCGTAAACAATGGTATTGATTTCATACAAGATTACCACATCATCATCCATCCGAAATGCGTCAACTTCATTACTGAAATCAGCAACTACACCTGGGATACGGACAGCAGGACCGGGAAGAAGCTGAACAGACCGATTGACGATTTCAACCACCTGATGGACGCCATGCGGTATGCGCTGGAAGATTTCAGCCGGGGTGATACGTTCAGTTTCGAGTAAGCATGACAGATTTGCAAGAAAAACCGGGAGTTTTCCCGGTTTTCGTTTTGGAAGGAGGCGGTGCAGAGGTGGCATTCGGAATCAACAAGGTGATGGAACGCATCTCCAACATCATTCTTCGAGGCAGAAATACAGCTCTGACCGAAAAGGAATTTTATGAATTGGAGATTGGAAGATGGAGGCAAAGCCCGCAGCGGATCATGCAGATCAAAGGGCAGCTTTATTACGAGAACGAACATGACATCCTGCACCGGAAGCGCACTATGATCGGAGAGGACGGGAAACTGCAAACAGTCGAGAATCTTCCCAATAACCGGATCATAGACAACCAGTACGCGAAACTGGTAAACCAGAAAGCCAACTACATTGCAGGGCAGCCCTTTGTTGTGGAAAGCGGGAACGAGGTATACGCCGAACTGCTGAAACCGGTTTTTGACAAAGGTTTTATGCGAACCTTGAAGAATGCGGTGAAATACAGCCTGAACAACGGCATTGCGTGGCTGTACCCCTATTATGACGGGGAAGGGAAGCTTGCGTTTCGACTATTTCCCGGCTATGAGGTCCTGCCGTTTTGGAAGGACAGTGAACACACTGTCCTGGATTCCGCTATACGCCTGTACCTGGTGCAGGGGTACGAAGGCCGAACCCCTGTCATAATCGAAAAGGTGGAGCTTTATGACCAGACAGGGGTTCACCGCTTCCTCTATGAGGGGGAACGGCTGGTTCCTGATCCGGATACGCCAGAGGGGGTTCCGGACATCTGCCAGATTACCGCCGCAGATGGGAACGGATTCAACTGGCAGCGTATACCGCTCATCCCCGTCAAGTACAATGAGCAGGAAATTCCCCTGCTGAAAAAGGTGAAGTCCCTTCAGGACAGCATCAACCTTATGTTGTCAGACTTTGAAAACAATATGCAGGAGGACGCAAGGAACACGATCATCGTCCTGAAGAATTATGACGGGACAAATTTAGGGGAATTCCGGCGCAACCTTGCCACATTCGGAGCCGTTAAGATTCGGTATGACGGGGACATGAAGGGTGGAGTGGAAACCCTCCAGATCGCCGTGAATGCCGAAAACTATAAATCCATCGTTGAAATCTTCAAAAAGGCCATGATCGAAAACGGCATGGGCTACGACGCCAAGGACGACCGGCTGTCCGGGAATCCCAATCAGATGAACATACAGTCGATGTACAGCGATATTGATCTGGACGCGAACGACATGGAGACAGAACTACAGGCCGCTTTTGAGCAAATCCTCTGGTTTGTAAACGTCTACCTGGCCAACGCCGGTCTTGGAGATTTTACAGGGGAGGATGTGGAGGTCATTTTCAATCGGGACATGATGATGGATGAAGGGCAGATCATTACGAACATCCGGAATTCTGTCGGGATTCTCTCCAACGAAACGATTATAGGGCAGCATCCGTGGATTGATGATCCTCAAAAGGAGCTCGAACGGGTGGAAGAGGAGAAGCGTAAGGCGCAGGAGGACATGTTCAATCAGTCCGTTTTCCCTAATGGCGGCGGAGAAAGCCCCTTTCGGTCAAAGCAGAGCGGCACAGCAGATGGGAAAGGCGGCGTGAAGGATGGCAGCGGCTAAACTGAATGCGGCCTATTGGAAAAAGCGGTTCCAGGAGATTGAGAATCAGGCCAATTCAGCCGGTGCAGATAGCCTTTCCTACATAGCGGAGCAATACCAGCAGGCCGCAAAGGAGATTGAAGCGCAGATTGCAACATGGTATATCCGGTTCGCGAACAACAATGGGATTACCATGCAGGAGGCTCGGCAGCTGCTTGCCGGGGATTCTCTGAAAGAATTCAAATGGACCGTACAGGAGTATATCCAGTATGGGAAGGAAAACGCCCTGAACGGGGCATGGATGCGGCAGCTCGAAAACGCCTCCGCGAAATGGCATATTACCAAGCTGGAAGCCTTAAAACTGCAAAACCAGGCCACGATCGAAGCTCTGTTCGGCGGACAGTATCAGTCCCTTTCCGGGGCGTTGTGTTCCATCTACCAGAGCAGCTACTATCATTCCTGCTATGAGATGCACAAAGCCTTTGGGATCGGCTGGAACATTGCGGCTATAGATCAGAACAAGCTGTCGGCGGTCCTGTCAACGCCTTGGGCGGCGGATGGAAATACCTTTTCGGACCGGCTTTGGTCAAACCGGCAAAAGCTGATTCAGGAGCTACAGAGCACCTTGACCCAGGGAATCTTGACCGGCAAGAAACCGGACAAGCTGATTGCGGAGATGCAGTCCAAAATGAATACCTCCAAATCCAACGCGGGGCGGCTGGTGATGACCGAATCGGCGGCGGTGTCCGCTATGGGGCAAAAGGACGCTTTTGGGGAATTGGGTGTGGAAGAATTTGAGGTTGTGGAAACGCTGGATTCCCATACATGCGAGGTATGCGGGACAATGGATGGACAGCATTTTCCGATGTCTGAATACGAAATTGGGGTGACCGTTCCACCTTTTCATCCATGGTGCAGGGGCTGCACCTGTCCGCATTTCAACGACGAGTTTACCAAGGACGGCACCCGTATCGCACGGGCGGCAGACGGTACACAATACTATGTTCCCGGGGATACGACCTATAAAGAGTGGAAAGACGCTTTTGTGGACGGGGACAAGTCCGGGTTTGATGTGGCAGCAAACGCGAAATCTGGGCTTACATCCTATCAGGCGCCCGCACCACCTCCAGCCAAGAAGGAGTATATGACAAAAAAGAAGCTGGAAGGGCTGGTTGCAGACGTTGATACCCAGATCGCGGATTTGCAGGAACAGTTCAAGTTTGCGAGCGGAGGGTTTAGCTATGAAGAGGTGATAACGCAGCATGGCAAGCTGGAAGATTTCGCGCAGGGCAAAAAACTGGCTGTGTTAAAAGACCTACAGGATCAGCTTGGAGAGCTTACTTCGCAAAAGGATCAATGGCGGGAAGCCTTAAACAAAAAATTGGCTGCCGCTGAAATCAAGAAGCTGAAAAAAGAATCTTTTCTGCTGCAAGACCAGATTGACGCATTCGACATCAAGACCTATACGGGTATTTGGAAAGACGATGTGACAACTGCTGACTGGCTGGCAAAGCACGGTTCTATTCAAGCTAAGAAGGACTACTTCAACGATAAGCTGCTTTATGCCGCAGATGCAGATGAAACGGACAAATGGAAAACGCTGCTCCAACAGCTTGAAGCATTCGACACAGAGGGCAAGGCGTATTATGACCTCCAGTCACAGTGGAAGAAGCTTCAGGGGGATTTGCAACTTCTTCAAAATAGTAGTAAAATAAACAGTGCGGGGGATGCTTACACACAGGCCCGGAAAGATGCCGCGTTGTGGGCTAAAAGCACAAAGGCCGCGGATGATCGGCTCCGGGAAGTATGTGGGCAGGTGTGGCAGAAAGCCAGCAGCAGTGAGCGCCACGCGATTTATGATTATACCAGCGGTTCCGGAAAATTTAACCGACCTTTGTCCGGTTTTAGAAAGCCATATTATGAACCGGGAACCGGATGGGAGCCGAAGTATTTTAAGGGCGTCAATCAGGTTTGGATTGACTTTGAAGGGGCCGGTGACGAGATACGGGCAATGACCGAGCTGATTAGCCGTTCCACCTATGACTTCGATGTGTGGTTGCAGCGCGGCGGCGCGGCAACGGAAATGGATTCCCTGTTGGGCCTTGCCCAGGGCACATTCAAAAGTATGTCGGAAGCTGAACTTCAGCAGTTTATTGATAAGTTTGGGCGGCGTACGGCATTTACTTCTACTGGTGTTGCAAAGGGGAAGGGATTCAGCGGGGACGTGATTATGAATATCTATGCCCCATCCGGCACACAGATGATGTACGCAGAGCCGTTTTCCGCTTTCGGCAATGGAGGTGGTTCTGGGTGGGACGGCATTTCTCCGCAAAATAGTTTTGGAATCGAATCGGAAATGATTATTCAGCGCGGCACATACTTTAAGATTACCAAAATTGAGCGGTCCGACAGCGGGACAATTTTTGTTGATATGGAAGTCCATCCGGAAAAAGGATACGACCTATTCCAACAGGACCCCGCCGAATGGACGGGTAGTACAAAGAAAGGAAAGTGATAGCGTGAGAGAGCAGAAAGAAAGCAATCTCCATCAACCGATGTTGGGATGGAAAAGGCCTAACCCGGTGTATTGTCGGACGTGTAGATTTGCAACTGTGCGGGAACCTTTCGGGCGGCTTCCTGACCTTGCAAACTGCATGATTTACGAGGGAGCAGATTTAAAACCAGATGAAGTTGCGTTTGATGGTGCACCGTGCGAGTATTACGAGCCGGACAAAGGGAAGTTTGAAAAATAACTTTCAATGGAGGTAGTGACATGAAAACGAAACGGGTTATAAAATCAATCCCGTGTTCGAACGGAAAACTCTTCGGGACGATAGGGACGCAGCGAAAAATGTTAGCAGAATGCGAGCCTGTCATTGAGGTGTACCGGCAGGACAATCCGATAACTGTATTGGGAAGGACATCCCATGCGCTGAAAAGCTATCATATCGCAATTGTCTTATGTGACGGGACATCCCTTGCGCCGGGGGTTGATTACAATCTGGTGCAAAAGGTTTCCGGATACGACATAACTGCGGATGTTTTGCTGGAAGGGAATATTCTAAAGCAGATTTCTCTTTCCCAGTTGTATCCGGAGCTGATTGATCCCCGTGACCGGTGGGAGTTCAGCATGGAGGATCAAGTCAAAGTTGATGAACTCCTGTCGTTGAAGATTTTATATTGATTGAACCGCCTTGAAGAAGGGCGGTTTTTTATACCCAAAACTCAGATCAGAAAGGGAGAAGATCATGACAAAAGAAGAACTGATTGCGCTGGGCCTGACAGAGGAACAGGCAAAAAAGGTCCTTGAAGCAGTGAAAGAGTACGTCCCCAAAACACAGCTTGGGGAGGTGGAGCAGGAGCGGGACAGTCTGAAAGCCACGATTGCGGAGCGGGATACGCAGCTGGAAACCCTGAAAAAATCCAGCGGCGACAACGCGGCATTGCAGCAGCAGATTGCCGACTTGCAGAAAGCGAACGAGGAGCAGCGGAAAGCCCATGACGCGGAGATCACACAGCTGCGGCTGGATAATGCCGTGGAAGCGGCGCTTCTCACAGCGGGAGCGAAAAACGTCAAGGCGGTCCGCGCTCTGATGGACGCTGACAAGCTGAAGCTGGAAAAGGACGGTACGGTAAGCGGCCTTTCCGAGCAGATCAAGACGATCCAGAAGTCGGACGACTACCTGTTCGCGGGAAAGCAGCAACAGCAGTTCCGGGGCTTTCAGCCGGGGGCTTCCGGCGACGTGAAGCCGGACGGCAATGTGGACGTTTCCAAAATGACCTATTCGGAGATGGTCGCGTATCTGGAAGCGAATCCCGGTGCGAAAATTTGAACCAGAGAAAGGATGGTAAAGCATGCCCAATACGAAGTTTGATTCCAAAAGCTTCAATCCGGAGGCGTTCGGCAGATATGTCGAGCGGATCCCCAACGTCAAGAAAAACCAGCTGATCCAGTCCGGCGCGGTCGGTACAAACGAGAACGCGAAAACCGCCCTTGCCAGTCAGACGGGTTCCCTCTATGCCCGCATCCCCTACTTTGGGCGGATCAGCGGCGCAACCTCACAGAACAACGATGGCGGCACGGACATCACTTCCACCAGCACGACCACCTATGAACAGGGGTTCGTGACCGCATCCCGGATGGATTCTTGGACAGAACGCAGCTTCAGCAAGAACATCACAGCGGGCGTTGACTTTATGGACAATGTAGCGCGGCAGATCGCCGACTACAAGCTGGAAGTGAAACAGGCTATGCTGCTTGCGATCCTGAACGGCGTTTTCTCGATGTCTACCACGGGCGGCAGTGTTGCGGCAAAGGCTGCGAAGGAATTTATCGACAAGCACACCTATGACATCTCCGGTAAGACCGGAGAAGATGCTCTTGTGGGAGCAACTACCTTGAATACGGCGATCCAGCAGGCTTGCGGCGACAACAAGAACATCTTCAAGCTGGTTATCATGCACAGCGCGGTTGCAACCCGGCTGGAAAATCTGAGGCTCCTGAAATACATGACCTACACGGACAAAGACGGCATCCAGCATGACCTTGCGCTTGGGACGTGGAACGGACGCACCGTGCTCATCGACGACGACATGCCCGCGGAGAGCCTGGAAGCAGGCGGTACCAAGTACACAACCTATGTTCTGGGCGAGGGCGCGATTGTCCTTGATGATATTGGAGATTCGGTGCCTTACGAGATGAGCCGCGACCCCAAGACCAACGGCGGGCAGGATACGCTTTTCGTGCGGGACCGCTATATCTGCGGCGTGGATGGGATTTCCTTTGAGAAGCCCGCAAGTGTGACCGCTTCCGCTTCCAATGCCGACCTGAAAGCCGGGGCCAACTGGAACGTCATCAACGACGGGAAAGAGGCCATTTCCCATAAGGCGATCGCGATTGTGCGGATCATTTCGCAGGGGTAAGGAAAGGCGGCGGCTTTTGTGTATGAGAAGATAGTCGAACTGCTTGCGGCCATAGGATACGGCGCGGTTTCAGACAGCGACGAAATTGCATTGCGTTTTGTCATTTCCAAGGTGGAAAGCGAGATCCGGAACGAAATCAACTGGAAAGAGGTCCCGCGGGAGCTGGAAAACGTCCTCGTCTGCCGTGTGGTGGGCGAATTTCTCCTGCACAAAAAGACCTTTGCCCCCGCAGACCTTTCCATGCTGGACTTGTCCGGCGCGGCAGTCAGGCAGATCCAGGCCGGGGATACCAATTTCGTGCTCGCATCCGGTGAGGGAACGGAAACAGACGGAAGCCGCCTGTCAGCCTTCATCAACCATCTGCTTTCCTACGGTGCGGATCAGTTTTCCGCGTTCCGGCGGATCAGGTGGTAGCCATGAACATAGAGAAAGCACAAGCGGCAGCGCGGACCGCCCTTGAGAAATTTCACTACAAAGACCTGTGCAGTGTGAGCGTGTATCAGGACAGGAAAGACCCCAAAACCAAGCTGACCAGCAAGCAGGAAGTGATCTTATTGGAGGATGTCCCATGCAAGCTGTCCTTTGAGACGGTCAAAAGCGCGGAAGGGACGGACACAGCCGCCGCTGTTTCACAGACGATCAAGCTGTTCCTCGCCCCCGAGGTGACGGTCCCTCCCGGCTCCAAATTGGTAGTGACGCACGAGGGGCATATGGCGGAATACAGCCGGTCCGGCATCCCTGCTGTGTACCCTACACATCAGGAGGTAGTGCTGGTCGCTTTTGAGAGGTGGGCGTGATGAAGTTTGGAAGCTGTAATTTGGGTGGGCTGAAAAAATTGCAGGAGAAGTTAAGCAAGGTGCAGCAGCCGGACATGGACGCATTCCTGACCGCCTGTGCGAAAGAGCTTGCCGCCCGTCTGCTGCGGGACGTGATCCGCAATACCCCGGTTGGTGATTATTCCACGGAAGTAAAGGTGGTTGCAAAGAAGGATTCCAAACACCACAAAAAAGGGGAGACTTACACCAAGCGGGTAAACCGGAGCGGCAAGACAGGCGGTACACTGCGCCGGGGCTGGACCTCCCAGACGAAGGGGGAAGCGGCGGCAGGGCACGGAAGCGGGCTTTCCAATGTCGTCGAATTTCTGGACAAGATCACCGTCACCCATGTGGGGGATACCTACCGGATTGAACTGGTAAATCCGGTTGAATACGCTTCCTACGTGGAGTATGGGCACCGGACGCCGGATCATAAAGGGTGGGTGCCGGGAAAATTCATGCTGACGATTGCGGAAGAGCATATCCGGCAGATTGCTCCGAATCTGCTCGCGCAGCGGTTAAAGACATTTTTGGAGGGATATTTTACATGAGATGATAAAGCTTCTGATTGAATCCATTGCGATCGCGCTGGAATCGGCTTTCGGTGAGGGCGTTACAATCTACTGGGAGGGTGTGGAACAGGACTTGAAAGAGCCCTGTTTTTTTATTCAGTGTCTGGAAGCGGGGAACAACCTGTTTCGCGGGAAGCGGTATTACCGGACACACCAGTTCTGCATCCAATATTTCCCCGCTTCAACCGATACCCCTCGGGCCGAATGCGAAGCCGCGGCCGAACAGCTCTACAGCGCATTGGAATGGCTGGCTCTGCACGAGGAGGAAACGCTGTTGGGCGGGAAAAAGATGCGCCATAAGACGGTTGACGGCGTATTGCATTTCTTCGTGAATTACGACCTCTTTGTGATGAAACAGGCGGACTACAACTTTATGGGGAAGTTGAACCATACCATGCAGGAAAAGAAGGGAGAGAAAACCGATGGCGGGAAAGAAACCCATGCATCTCGAAACAACTGACACAGGAGCGGTAAAGCCAGAGGCGGTATTTACAAGGAAACAGCTCGCCGCCTCAAAGCATTTCCAGCACCGGCGCGACGCGCTTCTGGCCGTCCTGGAAGAGGATAAGCGGTACACCGTCAGGCAGGCACAGGACCTGCTGGACGCATTTTTCGGAAAGAAGGTAGGATAACGAATGGCACTTGGCGGCGGCACCTTTCTGGTGCAGAACAAAAAACTTCCGGGCAGCTACATCAACTTTGTGAGCCTGCCCACAGCGAGCGCGACCCTTTCGGACCGCGGTACGGTGACGATGCCGCTTGCTCTCGATTGGGGACCGGATGACGCCGTGTTCACCGTCGAGAATGGGGATTTCATCAAGCATTCGATGAAATATTTCGGCTATGACTATACCAGTGAAAAACTCAAGGGCCTGCGCGACCTGTTCATGAACGCGATCACCCTGCATGCCTACCGGCTGAACGGCGGCGGGAAAAAAGCCGCCAACGCCTATGCCACGGCCAGGTACAGCGGCACACGGGGCAACGACCTGATTACCGTGATCTCGGCGAATGTGGACGAACCGGAGCTGTTCGACGTTTCGACCTACATGGGCGTTGACCAGATCGAAACCCAGACGGTAACCGAAATGAAGGAGCTGTTCGACAACGATTATGTGAAGTGGAACACCGATGCGGTATTGCAGGAAACGGCGGGTATGCCGCTGGAGGGCGGAACCAACGGGGAGGTCACGGGCGGCAGCTATCAGAAATACCTTGACGCGATCGAAAAATATACCTTCAACGCCATGGGTGTTGTCACGACCGACAATACGGTCAAATCCCTGTTTTCGGCGTTTGTCAAGCGGATGCGGGATGAGGTCGGCATGAAGTTCCAGCTGGTCCTCCACCGGTACACCAAGCCTGATTATATGGGCGCGGTGAGCGTGGAAAACATCTGCACCGACGGGGCGCAGCGCGTCGATGGGAAGATGGTGCACCCGGATGAAGCCGCGCTGGTCTACTGGGTGACCGGCGTCGAAGGCGGTATCGCTGTAAACAAATCCGCCATGAACAAAAAGTACGACGGGGAGTACACCGTCGATGTCAACTACACGCAGAAAGAGCTTGAAAATGCGATTGACGCGGGCAGGTTCATCTTCCATCAGGTGGGGGATGATGTGCGGGTATTGGAGGACATCAACACGTTTGTCACCACCAGCGACACGATGGGAGACGTGTTCAAGAGCAACCAGACGATCCATGTCTGCGACCAGATTGCGAACGATGTGGCGGTGGTGTTCAACACAAAGTACCTGGGCGTGGTGCCCAACGATGCGGATGGCCGGACCTCCCTCTGGGCAGACATCGTAAAGCTGCACCAGCAATTGCAGGACATCCGGGCGATTGAAAATTTTGAGGATACGGACATCACGATTGCGCAGGGCGACACCAAGATGGCGGTTGTTGTAGAAGACGCGATCACGGTCATCAACGCGATGGGCAAGCTGTATATGACCGTAACCGTATCCTGAGAAAGGGGATAAAGGAAGATGGGGAGCAGGGTTATCATGCACGGCAAGGATACCGTTTTTGCGGCGCTTGCCGAATGCTATATCACCGTAGGAACAAGACGGTATAACTTCATGCAGGCGATCAACCTGGAAGCAAAGTTTGAGAAAAACAAGGTGGAGGTTCCCATTCTGGGGAAGCCCGGCAAGGGCAACAAGGCCGCGGGATGGAAGGGAACCGGATCGGCAACCTTCCACTATAACACGTCGATCTTCCGCCAGATGATGCAGCAGTACAAGGACACGGGCGAGGACGTTTATTTTGACATCCAGATCACCAACGAGGACCCGACCTCCAAGGTGGGGCGGCAGACGATCGTTTTGATCGACTGCAACATTGATGGCGGCGTTCTGGCGAAGTTCGACGCGGACGGCGAATATCTGGATGAGGATATGGACTTCACCTTTGAAGATTTCAAGATGCCGGAGACTTTCAGGCATCTGGACGGGTTCCTCACCAACTAGTGTTTATTCAAAAAGGAGAGATGCAGCATGTCAACTTTTACACAGTTCATGAAAGAGAACAAGAAAAAGAAGGAAAACACAACCTATGCCGCGACCCGTTCCATTGTGGATAAGAACGGCGAGCCGGTTTTGTGGACGCTCAGACCGGTTTCCAGCCGGGAAAATGCCGAGATCCGGGAGGACTGTATGGAGGAAGTGCAGGTCCTCGGCAAGCCCAATGCGTATCGGCAGAAGATGAATACCGCAAAATACATCTCCAAAATACTGGTCGCCTCGTGCGTCAGCCCGGACCTCTACGACCGGGAATTGCAGGATTCCTACGGGGTGATGTCCCCGGAGGACCTGCTGTTCGCGCTGGTGGACGATCCGGGCGAGTATGACGCATTTACAGCCTTTGTGCAGGACTTTAACGGGTTTACCAAATCCTTTGAGGAGAAGGTGGAAGAGGCAAAAAACTGATCGAGGGGGACGATCCGGAAGCGAACTACGCTTACTATTGTCTCCACAAACTGCACATCCGCCCAAATCAGTATCTGAGGATGGACGATCAGGAAAAGGCGTTCATCATCGCGGCGATCCGCATCAAGCTCGAAAAGGAGAAAAAAGCTGCCCAAAAGGCGGAACGTCCAAAAGGCCGGAGAAGGAGAAGAAGGTAAGAATATGGGAATTTTGCAGAGCGGGGTTGAGCTGTACGACGGTTTCAGCCCGGTCTTAAACAACATCATAAACGCCCTGAACCTTACCGTTTCAGCCTTTGGGGACATGCAGCGCATCAGCGGCAATGATGTGGATACCCGTTCCCTGGATGGAGCGTGGGAAGCCGCAAACAAGGCGACCATGGCGATGCAGGCGCTCAATGACGCGTATTCTCAAATCGGGGGCGGGGAGGTTCCCGCCCCCGTCGAGGTCCCTGTCGTGTGGCAGACGGACCAGATGCCTGTTTTTACAGGTACAGGGATCGAGCGATTCCGGCAGGAGGTTCAGAGCGCCGCAGACCTGATGAGCGATTTGAATCATGCACAGCTTCAGATCAACGCGCAGGCCATGGCAGCCGAGATTTTGCCTCCCAACGCTGCCGCAGATTTGAACCGGATACAAAACCGGATGCAGGCCATTCAGGCCCGGATTTCTCAGATTGCCAACAACCCCATCAACATGGGTTCGGAGCAGGCAAACAATGAATTGGAACAGCTGCGGATGCAGTTAGGCCAGGCCCTGACAGCGCAGGAGGCGCTGAACCGCGCGGTTACAGATATGGATGTGGGAGCGGCCAACGATGCGTATAATCGTCTGTCCCAGATTGTGGGGGGAACCGAACAGTATATCCGGGATAACGTGGACGAACAGGGCCGTTTCAACAACGCGATCCATCAAGGGGTAAGCGCCGCGGACAGCCTGTCCAACGCCATCCGGAATGCGGTGGCCGGGTTTGTCGGGTTGGCTGGGATGAGAAAGGCATTCGGGGTCATACAGGAAAGCGCCGGCCTGTTCGACACACAGTTAAATGCTGAAATCCAGCTCTCCACCGTATTGGGGAATATGCTGGAGGAGGATGTGGACGGGGCGTTTGATACCATTACGGCCAAGGCGAGTGAAATTCAGGGTCTTGGCATCTACGGGGACGAAGCGATGATTGCCGGAGCCGCAGAGTTAGCAACCTATTTTTCCGATCCGGATGCGCTGCTGTCCATGATGGACACCCTCGCGGATTATTCCATGGGGATGTCCGGGGGCGGGGCGCTGGACAGCAAGGCCATCACCGACTATGCGACGGGGATCGGGAAGATTATGTCCGGCAGCTATGACGCCATGACCAAAAAGGGCTTCGAGTTCACAGACGCCCAGAAAGCGGTGATCGAAGGGACGGCCACACAGGCGCAGATTATAGAAGCGATTGGTGAAGAATATCTGGACGCTTCCGCGGATATGCAGGCTGCCGCGGCAATTAACGCTGTGGTCTCCGAATCGTGGGACGGCCTGTACGAGGCCATGTCCAACACCCCGCAGGGAAAGATTATCCAGCTTTCCAACGCTTACGGAGACCTGAAAGAACAGGTAGGCGCGGGGGTCTATCCCTATATCCTCAAAATTGTGGATGCAATCAACGAAAACTGGGGGACAATCGAAGTTGTGATTGCCAAGGTAACCACGGGGTTACAGCTGCTGATCGGGATTCTTGGAATGGTTGCGAAGGGGGCTGTCAATGTTTCCTCCGCGATGATCGACAACTGGTCGTGGATCGGCCCAATCGTTTATGGCGCGACGGCGGCAATGACAGCCTATGTTGCTGCATTGGCTGCGTATAACACTGTTCAGTCGATTACCAACGGCATCAAGGCGGCAGCAGAGATTCGGGAGACCGCACATGCCGCAGCTTTGGCAATGAGTACGGGACAGACAGTCCTTGCAACAGCGGCGCAATACGGCCTGAACGCGGCGCTGCTGGCCTGTCCGATCACATGGATCATCCTGTCGGTCATTGCTGTGATCGCGCTGATCTATGCGGCTGTGGCGGCGGTGAACCATTTTACAGGAACCAGCGCCAGTGCCACCGGAATCATAGCAGGCGCATTTGCAGTGGCAGGTGCACACATTTTGAACACCTTCACCATCCCGCTCTGGAACGGGTTCGCTTCCCTCGCGAATTTTTTCGGCAATGTGTTTCATGGCAAAACAAGCGCTGTGACCGTCCTGTTTTACGACATGGCGCTGACCGTGATCGGTTACATCGAAAATATGGCCGCGGCCATCGAAGCGGTGATTAACAAAATCCCCGGCGTGACGGTGGACATCACAAGCGGCTTGGACAGCTTTTACAGCGGGCTGGAACAGGCACAGCAGAAGGTGAAGGATGAATCCGGCTGGGTGGAATACGTCCAGAAGATGGATTATATCGACTATACCGATGCCGCGGCTGCTGGTTACAGGTTCGGCGAGGGAGTGGAAGAGACCATCTCCAATTTTTCGATCAATGACCTGTTCGGCGTGGAACCGCTGGATATGTCCGACTATCTCTCCCGGTCGGGACTGGCCGGGAACGTTGCCGACATTGCGAACCATACCGGCAGTATGGCGGACGGTCTGACCGATACCGGCGAAGAGCTGAAATATTTACGCGACATCGCGGAACAGGAGACAATCAACCGTTACACAACCGCCGCAATTACCATCAAGCAGACCAACCATAACAACGTCAGCAGCGGGATGGACCTGGATGGGCTTGTAACCGGCTTGACGGACGGTGTGAGTGAAGCGGTGGACAAGATCACAGAAGGGACGCATATCTGATGAGTCAATACCATTTCTATCTGAAAAAATGTCTGCTGCCTGTCGCTCCCTCGCAGTTGAAGCTGACCATCAACAATAACAACAGCACCTATATCCTGATTGATGAAGGGCAGATCAATGTGTTGAAAAAGGCCAAGCTGACGGACATTGAATTTGAATGCATGATCCCGCAGGTCCGGTATCCGTTCGCGGTCTATTCCGGTGGATTCCAAAAGGCGTCCTATTTTTTAAACTACTTTGAAAAGCTAAAAACCAGCCGGAAACCATTTCAGTTTATTGTTTCTCGGACACTGCCGAGCGGCAAGGTTCTGTTCAGTACGAATATCAAGGTTTCGATGGAAAGCTATTCGATCACAGACGAAAGCAAAAACGGGTTTGACCTGATGGTGAAAATCAAGTTGAAACAGTATCGGAGCTATTCTACAAAAATCTGTAAGATCAAGGTGCAGCAGAACACCGCAACGGCAACCAAGCAGGTGGAACGCGCCCCGTCCAGCACAGACAATACGCCCGGACTGCCCATGTCCTACAAAGCTCAAAGCGGGGATTGCCTTTGGAATCTGGCAAAGAAATATTACGGGGACGGCTCGAAATACACCCTGATCGCAAAGGCAAATAACATGAGTGACCCCAACGTTCTCTATGTCGGGGATGCGTTGACCATCCCCAAAGAATCATAGGAGGGGGAGTATGGCACAGCTTCTGATTACAAATGAAAAAGGTGTTTCCTTTTTCCCGTTGGTGGAAGAGGGGGTGGAATGGACCACCGACCGCAGGGGTTCCCCAGGTACCTTGAAGTTCACTGTGCTCAAAGACAAAGCTTTGGGAAATATCGGCGAGTTTGGCGAAGGCTCGGCTGTGAATCTGCTGGTAAATGGAAAAACCGTCTTTTATGGCTTCGTCTTTACCAAACAGCGGGATAAGACGAACGGCGGCGGGGTGATCCGCTGCACCGCCTATGACCAGATCCGCTACCTGAAAAACAAGGATACCTATGTTTATGAAAACAAGACCGCGGATGTGTTTATCAAGATGGTTGCTGCCGATTATGGGCTGAATCTGGGGGAGATCGAAAGCACCTCTTATGTCATCCCGTCCAGGACCGAGGAGAACGCGACTCTGCTGGATATGATCGAAAACGCCCTTGACCTGGAACTGACCAACCAGAAGGAGATGTTCGTCCTGTATGACGATGCGGGGAAGCTCACCTTGAAAAATATTTCCAACATGCGGCTGAATCTGTTGATTGATCCGCAGACCGGGGAGAACTATGACTACACATCCAGCATTGACGAACAGACCTACAACCAGATCAAGCTGGCCTATGACAATCAAAACACCGGAAAGCGGGACATCTTTATTGCCAAGGACAGCGCCCACATCAACGAATGGGGCGTTTTGCAGTATTTCGGCACGCTGAAGGAGGGGGAAAACGGCGCGGCAAAGGCGGACGCGCTGCTGTCCCTCTACAACAGCAAGACCCGGCGGCTCAAGATCACCAGGGCGTTCGGGGATGTGCGGGTCAGGGCTGGGTCAATGGTGGCGGTGTCCCTGGATTTGGGGGACATCGTTGTAAATTCCTATATGCTGGTGGAGAAAGCAGTCCATGTTTTCGGCGAGCATGAGCATTTCATGACTTTGAATCTGCGCGGAGGTGAATTTGTTGGCTGATTGCACAGAGCTCGTCAAGATGCTCAAGCAGACCGCCCTTGATGCGGTCGACGCGAAAAAGCCGGCTGCGGTCTACTATGGGACGGTTTTGAGCGCGGCCCCTTTGAAAATTGACGTCGAGCAGAAGATGACCCTGTCGCAGGCACAGCTTGTCCTGACAAGGGCGGTCGTGGATCATTACGTCGATATTGAGGTAAAACATGAGACCGAGGAAAAGGAAGGCGGCACAGGCGCGCAAGCCTACGAAAAGCACAAACACGAGTACAAGGGGCGAAAAAAAATCATGATTTACAACGGACTGAAGCCCGGGGAACGGGTGATTATCATCCGCTTTCAGGAAGGGCAGAAATTTCTGGTGGTTGACCGGGTATGCGACCACACGGTGGAGGGGCAGTGGCTATGATTCCGTCAAATACAAACCTGCTGAACCTGACCTTTGATTTTGCCGAGCAGCCCACCAAAACCTATCAGATGGACCTGAAAACCGGGAAAAACATCCGGGGCTATACGGATGAGCTGGAAGCGATGAAGCAGGCGATCTTCAAGATATTGAACACCGAACGGTATCAGTATCTGATCTATTCCTGGAATTACGGGATCGAGCTGGCGGACCTGTTTGGGGAGCCGATCTCCTATGTCTGCCCTGAACTGGAACGCCGGATTGTGGAAGCGCTGACCTGGGATCAGAGAATCCTGGATGTAACGGATTTTGCCTTTGACAGCCCGAAAAGGGGCGTGCTGCATACCACCTTTACGGTGCATACCATCTTTGGGGATGTGCAGGCAGAAAAGACGGTGAATATTTGATGTACGAGAATGTAACCTATGAGCTCCTTTTGGAGCGGATGCTGGGCCGGGTGTCCGATAAATTTGATAAACGGGAAGGATCGGTGATCTGGGATTCCCATTCGCCAACAGCGATCGAGTTTCAGATTCTGTATCTGGAGCTGGACACCATCATCCGGAATTCTTACGGAGATACGGCGGCACGGGAATTCCTGATCCGGCGCTGCAAGGAGCGCGGCATTACGCCATATCCGGCATCCCACGCTGTTTTGAAAGGGATTTTTTCTCCGGCGGACATTGATGTGACCGGAAAAAAATTCAGCCTGGATGTCCTGAACTATGTCGTTCTGGAACGGATTTCAGGGGATGCCTATCAGGTGCGGTGCGAAACTCCCGGCATCATTGGACATCAGCATCTGGGAAAACTGATCCCGATCGAATACATAAACGGCCTTACGAATGCCGAGCTGGTGGAAGTGTTGATCCCTGGGGAGGATGAGGAGGAGACCGAAGCGCTGCGCCAGCGGTATTTCGATTCCTTCAAGGGGGAGGCGTTTGGCGGGAACGTGCGGGATTACCTGGAAAAGGTGCACGCGATCCCCGGTGTTGGAAGCGTGAAGGTCACAAGGGTCTGGAACTGTGACATCCGGCCTGCTGAAATGATCCCCACGCCGCGGGTGAATGCGTGGTATCGGGAGATCATCGGGACATTGGAGGTCGGGGAAATCCGGTCGTGGCTGGACGCGGTATACGCAGCGGCAAGCCAAAAGAAGCTGACCACGGGCGGTACCGTGCTCCTGACCATCCTCGGCGCGGATCACAACCCGGCGTCGGATGTCCTCATAGAGACTGTACAGAACACCATCGACCCGCCTGAAGATGCGGGAGAGGGGTATGGGCTGGCCCCGATCGGGCATGTCGTCACGGTGAAAAGTGCGGACGCGGCAGCGGTGTACCTCACCACCCGGCTTTTGTTTGAGGAGGGATACAGTTGGGACAATCTCCAGGCGGAGATTGAAGGTGTAATTTCAAATTACCTGTTGGAGCTGCGCAGAGGGTGGGAGGACGCCAGCTGTTTGATTGTGCGTCTCAGCCAGATCGAAGCGCGGCTCCTTTCGATCAAAGGGGTGATTGATATTCAGGATACGGCGCTGAACGGAAGCCCGGAAAATCTGGTCCTTGGCAGATACGAGGTGCCGGTGTTTGGAGGTGCGGCGGCATGTTGAGGAATGTAGACCTGCCCGGCTATCTGCCGCCCTATTTACAGGAATACCGGGAGCTGATGCAGGCTCTGAATGCTGAAAATCCAGAATTCAAGGCCGTCTGGAAGGAAACACAATGGATTCTGGACAACAACTTTGTAGTAAGTGCGGACGGTTATGGGCTTTCGCGGTTTGAAAAAATCCTCGAGATTCATCCGGGAAAAAGTGAAACCCTGGAGGAACGCAGGCTGCATATCCTCGCCCGTTTGAACGAGCGCCGGCCGTATACGCTCCGCGCCTTGCGGGAACTGCTTGGAAACATCTGCGGAGACCGCTTCCGGTCGGCTGGTGTGGACACAGACCGGTATACGTTGGAAGTGAATGTCCTCGACGGAAAACCGGATTTATTCCCGATCGTACGGGAACTGCTGGACCATATCGTCCCGGCCAACATCATCTGGGGCGCTGTCTTTGAGCAGACAACCCCGCTGCCAGCCGCACAGATGCGGATTGGCGGTGCGGTTATACCGGTCATATCTTCCTCGAAGCTGTCGGAATTTGCGTGGGTGCGGGCGTTCCGGACGCCTGTGAGAGCAGGGACGATGACCGCGGGGAGCCTGTCGTCATCAAAAATGCTTGCGTTTCCGCGGCATTACACGCTTCGGACATCTGTGCAGGCTGCGGTAGGCCGCTGGAAATACACCGTTACACGTCTGCCACCAATTTCAGAAAGGGATGATTGATCTTGGAATCTGGATTTACCATTACCGCTGCCGGATGGCGTAAACTGGCGAGGATGGTCGCCGGGGATACGCTCCACATTACACGTGTCGCCGTTGGGAAAGGCGTTTTGCCGGAGGAAACCAATCCCGCGGATTTGACCGATTTGGTCAACCCGGTTGCCGATGCGGCATCGACACAGCAGCTGGTCAACGGCTTGGAAGTCTCGTTCATCGTAGAGTACCGGAACGACATGAACGGCGGCCTTGCAACAGGTTTTTGGCTCACCGAATTTGGCGTTTTTGTGCAGGACGGCGACGGAGAGATCATGCTGTATTATGCAACGCTGGGAGATTATCCGGAATATGTTTCGGCATATGGCAGCGGACGGATCGACGTCAGACGGTATCCGGTGGCGATCGTTTTGTCAAAAGAGCTGAAGGTGGAACTGGATTATCCGCCTATGGCGTTCCTGACACATGAGGAAGCGGAACCCCTTTTGACCAACTATACGCTGCTTCGGATTCAGCATGGGCTTGGGTGCTATCCGTTGGTCGAGCTGGGCGCGCTCAGGTATGGCGCGGGTCTTGGACGGTCTGGTGAGACACCCGCGGGCGGCACAGATATGGAGATGCACCCGGTCAAGGTGATCCATCACGACCCGTATAGCCTGAGCATCCGGACCGTCCGTCCGGTTTTTCAGATGGGAACACCGGTCGTCCGGAGGCTGGACAACTGCCGTTATATTGTCACCTTTGAGGGGAACGATGCCGACAGTTTGTATATTCAGCTGCTTTGCAATGCAGGGACGGTCCCTGAGATTCCCGCAGACGTAATTGCGGTCAAAAATATGGTATTCAGCGCAGACCCGCCCGGAGATACCTCGGTAATCTGGGGAGCGCTGTGATGAAAAAGGAGGAATGTAGACATGGCGCAGAACTACACGCAGAGAGTATTTGTGAACGGAAAATGGGAGGACCGTTATCCCAAAACGGTGGCGGCACAGGTCGAGACCGACCCGCAGCACCGGTTTTTGACGGACGGTCAGATCGCGGCCTTTGAAGCAAAGGAGGATGCAGCCAGCAAAAACAAACCGGGTGGTTATGCGGGGTTGGATGAGGAAGGGCGGCTGCCGCTGTCCCTGATCCCGTCGCTGTTGGAGCACAACAAGGGCTACTACGCGGCCCCGGAAGCCCTGAGAGAAGCGCTGCCCTCTGCGAATGCCGGAGATTTCGCGGTCGTTGGCTTGACCGATACCGTCTGGATTTGGGACGCTGACGGCGAACCGGCAGGCTGGATCGACAGCGCGACACGGGGCGCGGTGATTTCGGTCAACGGCAAAACCGGGGCGGTTACCATCACATGGGACGATCTGGAGGTACCCGATGCCGCACTGGATGCCAAAGGCATCGTGCA